>CALRLJ020000343.1:0-4394 GCA_943368635.1 Sediminibacterium ginsengisoli
GGCCCTTGGTGTAGGTTTCGACCGATCCGGTATGACGATTGGCCCAGCGATTGCCGATGCCGAGGACAAAATCGGACTCCAGCATGGTTGCGTTACCGTAGCGGTGGCTGGTCTGAAGGCCGACCATTCCAGCCATCAGCACGTGATCGTCCGGGATTGCGCCCCAGCCCATCAACGTCGGCACCACGGGCACATTGACGATCTCGGCAAACGCCACGAGAAGATCAGACGCGTCGGCATTGATGATGCCGCCACCGGCGACAATCAACGGGCGCTCGGCAGCGTTGAGCATGTCGAGTGCCTTCTCGACCTGCCTGCGTGTCGCGGCGGGTTTGTAGACCGACAAAGGCTCATAGGTTTCGTCGTCGAATTCGATCTCGGCCAATTGCACGTCGAGCGGCAGGTCGATCAGCACCGGACCGGGGCGGCCCGAGCGCATGATATGGAATGCCTGACTGAAGACGCGCGGGACCAGTGCCGGCTCGCGTACCGTGACCGCCCATTTGGTGACGGGCTTGGCGATCGACTCGATGTCGACGGCCTGGAAGTCTTCTTTATAGATGCGAGCCCGTGGCGCCTGTCCGGTGATGCACAGGATTGGGATTGAATCGGCAATTGCCGAATAGAGCCCGGTAATCATGTCGGTTCCGGCCGGGCCGGAGGTGCCGATGCAGACGCCGATGTTCCCAGCTTTGGCGCGGGTGTATCCCTCGGCCATGTGGGATGCGCCTTCGACGTGGCGCGCCAGAATGTGATTGATCGATCCGCGCTTCTTGAGCGCTGAGTACAATGGATTGATCGCTGCGCCCGGTACGCCGAACGCGCAGACAATGCCTTCCTTCTCAAGGATACGCACCGCCGCATCGATTGCTCTCATCTTCGCCATGTCACACCTCGAATGATTAGGTTCGAATGTGATCATCACGAGGACGGCGGGTCGTCTCAATGGTCTTGAATTTGTTTCCCGCAGTACGACGCGGTTGGGAAATTCTCTTGCGCGATCAAATGACTAGGGAGAAGTAAAAGTGAAATCGCGTTGTGCAGGTTGGAAGGAACTGTGTTCAGCCCTTGCTGTGGGCGGGCGGCATGACGCCGCCAAGCGCAACAGTCAGTTCGGCTGCGACATCGCGCACGATGTTGCCGATGACAGATACGCGCTCGTCGGTGACGCGAGATGTCATGCCGGAGACCGAAATTGCCGCAAGCGGTTCGCTGCAGTCGTTGTACACCACCGCCGCGATGCACCGGAGTCCCATGCGGGCTTCTTCGTCATCGACCGCGTAGCCGCGTTGTCGGACAATTTGGAGCGCCTTGAACAGTTCGCCCGGCCTTATGATGGATTTCTCCGTGAGTCGCGGCATCCCCTGACGATAAATAATCGCGTTGACGTCCTCGTCGGAATAAGTGGCCAGCACCGCCTTACCGACGCCGGATGCGACCATAGCGACGCGGCCGCCCACCTTGGTGAGTGAGCGCATGATCTCGCGACTCTCCATGCGGGTCAGGACAATGATTGTTTCATCATCGACAACGGCTAGGTTCGCTGTTTCGCGCGTCTGATCGCGCAGCTTGCGCAGATAGGGCATGGCGTGAGCCACGAAGTTTCGCCGTCGTGCGAATGTCGAACCCACGGCGAAGCTGCGCGCGCCGATGTGCCACTTCGCTTCGCTGCGGTCGAACTGCACGAAGCGGCGCTTCTCGAGTGTCGTCAGCAAGCGATGGACGGTCGAAGTGGACAAGCCGGTGCGCACCGCAAGGTCGGTGAGCCGATAGCCTTCGTCGTCCTCGGCAAGGGTTTCGATCAATGTCAGAGCGCGGTTGACGGACTGAACGCCGCCGTCCTTGCCTTCGGCCTCTGCCTCAACGCCGCTTCGCGGTTCGACAGGTTTTCGCCGGATCACACTTTTCTTCATCGCTACCTACGGTCGTCGATAGAAGTGAAGGCCGTGTTGAGAAGGAAGGGGTGCCGCCCTTTGAGGCGGCACCCCGGTCTGGATTTACAGCAGGCCGGCGCCGCGGGCCCACTTATACTTTGCGCCGAGAACTTCGACGGGGAGCTCAGTGGAGTATGCATAGGCCGGGATGCCGTTCTGGTAGAGATATTCAGCGGCTTCCTCGACCTCGACGTCGCCGGCAAGCGAAGCCACCATCGGCTTGCTGATGCCTTTCGCTTCCATCTCCTTCTTCACTTCGACCATGTTTCTGGCGAAAACCATCGGCGGTGTAACGATGGTGTGCCAGTAGCCGAGGATCAGCGAGTGAATGCGCTCATCCGACAGGCCAAGCTTCACTGTGTTGACGTAAGTGATTGGTGGCTCGCCTCCGGTGATGTCGACCGGATTGCCGGCAGCACCGAATGGCGGAATGAACTTGCGGAAGGCGGTGTCGAGATCCGGCGGCATCGCCATCAGCGACATGCCGTTGTCGACCACCGCGTCCGACAGCAGCACGCCTGAGCCGCCAGCGCCGGTGATGATGAGGACATTCTCGCCCTTCGGCGTCGGCAACACCGGGATGCCGCGCGCGAACTCGAGAAGCTGCCGCAGCGAACGGGCGCGAATGACGCCCGACTGCTTCAGCACGTCTTCATAGATTTTGTCGTTACCCGCGAGTGCGCCGGTATGAGACGAGGCTGCCTTGGCGCCAGCCGAGGTGCGGCCAGCTTTGAGGACAACGACCGGCTTCTTCTTGGAAACACGCTTGGCGGCTTCCGCGAAGGCGCGGCCATCCTTCAGATCCTCGCAATGCTGCGCGATGATCGTGGTGTTGGGATCCTGTTCGAAGAACGCGAGCAGATCGTCCTCGTCGATGTCCGACTTGTTACCGAGACCGACGATGGCCGACACGCCCATCTTGGCGGAGCGGGAGAAGCCGATGATAGCCATACCGATGCCGCCCGACTGGGATGACAGCGCGGCGGAGCCCTTGACGTCATAAGCTGTACAGAAAGTCGCGCAGAGATTGGCGGGCGTATAATAGAAGCCATAAATGTTCGGCCCCATCAGCCGCACATTATACTTCTTTCCGATTTCGACGATTTCTTCCTGCAGCGCCGGCTCGTTCGCTTCGGCAAAGCCCGATGGAATCAGAACCGCGCCTGGAATTTTCTTCTCGCCGCATTCGGTGAGCGCGGCAGCCACGAGTTTCGCAGGGATAGCGAACACCGCGGTATCGATGGTGCCCGGAACGTCCTTGACGCTCTTGTAGGCCTTGATCCCCATGATCTCATCGGCCTTCGGATGGATTGGGTAGATCTGACCCTTGTAGCCGCCGTTGATGAGATTCTTCATCACCGAGTTGCCGATCTTGCCGGCCTCTGCCGATGCGCCGATGACGGCAACCGCCTTCGGCATCATGATGCGGTTCATCGCGGTGACGATTTCTTCGTTCGAACGAGGAGCCGGACGCGGCTTGTAGTCGAAGTCGACGACAATGCGCACGTCGGCGGCGATTGCATCTTTCTTGGTGGCGAACACCGGATTAAGATCGAGTTCGACGATTTCAGGGAAATCGCTCACCAGTTGCGACACGTTGACGATGATGTCGGCGAGCGCCTGACGGTTCACCGGGTCGCCACCGCGAACGCCTTCCAACATTTCGTGCGCTTGGATGCCATCGAGCATCGAGAGCGCGTCGGCGTTGGTTGCAGGCGCGAGGCGGAACGTGACGTCCTTCAGGACTTCGACAAGAACGCCGCCGAGGCCAAACGCCACCAGCTTGCCGAAAGAGCCGTCGGTGATCGAGCCGACGATGACTTCGGTGCCGCCCAGCAGCATCTGCTGAACTTGGATGCCTTCGATCTTGGCATCGGCTTTATACTTCTTCGCATTTGCGAGAATGGTCTCGTAGGCCTTTTCGGCATCCGCAGCGGTTTTCACGCCAACGATCACGCCGCCGGCCTCTGTCTTGTGAAGGATGTCGGGGGAGACGATCTTCATGACGACGGGAAAGCCCATGCCGGTCGCGATCTTGGCGGCATCGGCAGCGGACTTGGCGACGCCTTCCTTCGGAACCGGAATTCCGTAAGCATCACAGACCAGTTTGCCTTCCGGCGCGGTCAGGCTGGTGCGTTTATCTGCTTTGACGGCGTCGAGAATTTTCCGAACGTCGGCCTTCGCCTGCTGTCCGACGTCGATCTTTCGCGCTGCGTCCTGCGAATGAGCCATTACTTCCTCCTGTCACGTCCATTTTTGAAATTTGGGTCGCGCGCGAGTTGTCGGACGGTCGTCCCGAGCGCTTAAGCACCCCGTTTTAGTGTTGGCTTACGCGCTTTGAGAGGCGCGCAGGCAGAAAGTCTACGATTGGCATTTGGCATGCCAAGAACCATGTTTGTCAAGCCTGTTTGAGGGGCTTTCTTGTTCGGACTCGACCGCTTGACACTTTGGCATTTGGTA
>CALRLJ020000344.1:0-4389 GCA_943368635.1 Sediminibacterium ginsengisoli
TCGCCGCCGCAGCCGCGCATGAACTGGGAACGCCGCTATCGACCATCTTCCTGATTTCGCGTGAGCTGGAGAAAGCCATCCAGAGCAACGGCCTCGATGAACATGCCCGCAGCGATCTGAAGACATTGCGCGAGCAGGCGCAGCGCTGCCGCGAGATTCTTGCCAAGATCACCCAACTGTCATCGCAGGGCGCGCCGTTCGACCGGATGCCGCTGTCGACGCTGATCGAGGAGACGGTCGCGCCGCATCGCGACTTCGGTATCGCCATCAAGGTTCGCATCGCGCTTGCACAGGATGCCGAGCCGGTCGGCATGCGTAATCCGGCGATTCTTTACGGCGTCGGCAATATTCTGGAGAACGCCGTCGATTTCGCGCGCGAGCGCGTCGAAGTGAATGCGTGGTGGAATGCAGCCACGGTCGAGATCGTGATTTCCGACGACGGACCCGGAATCGCGCCCGACATTCTCAAGCGGATCGGCGAACCTTATCTGACGCGGCGGCGCACCGGCGAAGCTCCGGGCGCGCATGGCGGTCTCGGCCTCGGGGTTTTCATCGCACGAACCTTGCTGGAACGGACCGGCGCACAGGTGTCTTTCACCAACCGCACCTTTCCCGATCATGGTGCGGTCGTCACCATCGTCTGGCCGCGCAGCAGCTTCGAGACCTCGGAAGTTCCGTCAGTGTCCCTGTCTTAACGCACGCGGCGCAACCGCCGTTATATGCAGATGACGCGTGATCGGCCTTGGCAGCGCCCGATTGAGACGCCATATCTAGAAGAACGTATCAGGAGGCTCAAAACCGTGACCGCAACTGCCGAAATGACCGAAATTGCCGACCGTTCCTTGCTGATTGTCGAGGATGACAAGGCGTTTCTGGACCGGCTGGCGCGCGCCATGGAGACCCGCGGCTTCGCGGTGACGGCCTGCGACAATGTGTCCGACGGCCTCCATCACATCGATCAGGCCCCTCCGGCGTTTGCGGTGGTCGATCTGCGGCTCGGCGACGGCAATGGCCTCGACGTGGTGTCGGCACTGAAGCGTCAGCGTCCGGATGCCCGCGCCATCGTGCTGACCGGCTACGGCAATATCGCAACCGCCGTCACCGCGGTGAAAATGGGCGCGGTCGATTATCTCTCCAAGCCGGCCGATGCGGATGACGTGGTCGCAGCACTGCTCGCGAGCGGCACCGACAAGTCGGAGCTGCCGCAGAACCCGATGTCGGCGGATCGCGTCCGCTGGGAACACATTCAGCGCATCTATGAAATGTGCAGCCGCAACGTCTCAGAGACGGCACGGCGCCTGAACATGCACCGCCGGACCTTGCAGCGGATTCTCGCCAAGCGCGCGCCTCGCTAGACGCGGCTTGCGGCACGGAACTTTTCTGAGCGGACCTGCGTTATCGGCGCAGGACCATCAGAAAAGGGGCGGCGGTGCCGCTGAGAGCAGATGCGAAAAGCGCGACATATCGAAATCTCATCCCGTCTCGAAATCACCAAGCAGTTCGGCCTCGTTGAGGACTATCGTATCGACTGGCCGCAGGGGTCGCCCCTGCGCGCGCCGCGCATTACCGTCCGCCGGCACACGGCCTATCCCGTCCAGATCACACGGAATTACGTCACAACGCTGCTCGAACCGTTCGTGCCGTCGCGCGAAATCGTGATAACGTAAGTTTGACGCAGCATCGAAGGCGAAACCGTTATGGCCGCCGCAATCTGGGACACGATCCGCGACGCGACGCAGATGTCGCACAGCCGTCTTGACGGTGCGCTGTCGAAACTCGACCTGGCGATACCGCTCTATTACCAAAGCTTCCTGCGCAGTCAGGCCGAAGCGCTTTTCCCGATCGAAGCATCGCTGGAAACCGGCGGCATTGAGCGTCTGATTCCCGACTGGACGCTGCGCATTCGCACACCGGCGCTTGAACGCGACCTCGCAGCATTGAACATTACGTACCATCCGATGCCTCTCCCCGACTTCAAATCGGTGGCGGAAATGCTCGGCGCGGTGTACGTGCTTGAGGCCTCGCGGATGAGCGCACGGGTGATGCTCGCACGGCTCGCAGAACACCCCGACTCCGATGCGATGAGTGCCACCGCCTATCTTCGTCACGGATTCGGCAAACGGTTCTGGCCGAGCTTTCTAACGCTGATGGAGCATCACCCCGCGGCACACGACGATGCGGCAGGCGTGGTCAAAGGCGCAGAGATCGCATTCGGGATGTTCGAGGATGCGTTGAGGCCGATGGCCAATGTCGTTGTGGACTTTCAGCGTAACGGCAGCAGCAACAGCTATTCGCCGACACCCGGATAGCCCTGCGGATCGGCCAGCCGGTGCATGCGCTGCGCAGCCAGCAATCCAAAGCCGATCAGCATCGATTTACGCGTCGCGGCCGGCAGCCGGTGCTCCGGCGCGTCGCAATGCAGATGCGCGCCGTAAGCGTCCGCAACGATCTGTCCGGTGTCGGGCGGAAACAGTTCGCAAGGGATGTCCTGCGTGAAAGCAAAGAACAGCCGGTCGCAATGCAGCCGGTAGTCCTGCCATTTTTGATCGGCGCGAAGATCCTCGACCGACGACTTGATTTCGACAATCCAGATGTCGCCGCGCGCGTTCATGGCGACCAGATCGGCCCGTCGCCCCGATGGCAGCGTCAATTCGCTGACGCAGCAAAAGCCTAGCGATCTCAAAAACCTGGACGTGCCGCGCGCAATCGCCAACGCGGTATCGGACTGGCGGCGATCCGGCGGCAAACTGGGCTCGAGCGGGCGGGATGGTGAATGCATGATTCCGGCAAGGGTATCAGAAAAGCAAATGTCCCTCAGCCCCAAAAGCGTACACGCCGCGACACAATTCGGACCACGCGCCGTCGCGAAGCATGGGAACCATCGGTTCCGCCGGGAGCAAACCTGGTGTCAGCCCTTGGAGGGGGAAAATGGACTCACGCATCACCGACCGTTTCAAGTTCGGCGGCCGCGCATTCGCGCTCGCCGTTCTCGCACTGCCCGTCACCTCAGTCCTTTCGCAAGCTATCGCGAAACCAACCGTCGAGGTCGCATTCGTTCTCGACACCACCGGATCGATGGGCGGATTGCTTGAGGGCGCCAAGCGAAAAATCTGGTCGATTGCAACGAGTGTGGTCGATACCAACCCTGATGCTGACATCCGCATCGGCCTTGTCGCCTATCGCGACATCGGCGACGAATATGTTACCCGCACTTTCGATCTCACCACCGACATTCAGGACATCTACGCCCATCTGCTCGAACTGAAGGCGCGCGGCGGCGGCGACTGGCCGGAGAGCGTCAACGAGGCGCTCGATGTGGCAGTCAACAAGCTGCAATGGACCACGGGCCGCGACACAAAGCGCATCGTGTTTCTGGTCGGCGACGCGCCGCCGCACATGGACTACGCGCAAGACACCAAATATCCGAAGACGCTTGCCGTGGCCAAGCAGCGCGACATCGTGGTCAACGCCGTACTCGCGGGCGGCGCGCGCGATACCGAACGCGCCTGGCAGGACATCGCGCAACTCGGCGACGGCCGCTTCATTCCAATTCCGCAAGACGGCGGCGAGGTCGTGGTGATCGAAACGCCGTACGACGACGACATCATCATTCTGCAAAAAGAAATCAATGGCACCGTGATCCCCTACGGACCGATGAAGTTGCAGAAGCGCGTCGAGGAGAAAACCCGGCAGCTGTCGAAAGTCGCGGCAGCCGCACCGGCGCAAGCCTCCGACATGGCGAGTTATCTCAACAAGCGCTCCAAATACTCATCCGAAGCCGTCACCGGCGACGGCGATCTGGTCAGCGCGGTGGCGTCCGGCCGCGCGACGCTCGGCAGCGTCAAGGATGACGAGCTTCCCGATGACTTGCGCAAGCTCTCCCCCGAGCAGCGCAAGGCCGAACTCGACCGGCAGACCCAAAAGCGCAAGACGCTGAATGACAAGCTCGCAACCCTGGTGCAGAAGCGCGACGGCTACGTTGCCGAGAAACGGCGGAGCGCCTCGCCCGCCAAGACCTCGTCGTTCGATCGCGTTGTCGAAGACACGCTAAAAGCCCAGACCAAACGGTAGGCCGGTTCCGGCCGCCAAAAGCAGCACCCCGGACGGGTCATCCAAATCCTGGCGGCTGGCCAAAAACTCCCTTTTTCATTGGGATACGGCCAGCCGCGCGGCCTTCATCCGGCCCGCCGGTCCCGCCCGGCTGGCGTGATTACAAAGCATTGCGGAATGTTTACCCGCGATTCACGCAACTTACCGGTTCTGCAACCGGAGGGCGTAATGTTCGCCGGTCTTTAATGAGATACCGCCAAGGTTTCACCTCGCGCATGACGGACAGGCACAACAGCCGCCGCCTGCGCTGAACTGGGAATGGCAGACAGGGAATTCACG
>CALRLJ020000345.1:0-4378 GCA_943368635.1 Sediminibacterium ginsengisoli
CGTTCGCGATCTTCATTCAAGTTCATTGGGTGTGACCGCACCGACGCCGCGCGGCGATGTAGAGATCATGGAAGCCGTGTCGTTCCGCGACCGGTTTGGAACCGTGCCGAAGGTCGACGGCGAGGGGGCCTCGCTGAAGGGGCTGCGGCTCTCCGTTCCCGATCTCGATGCGACGGAGCGTCTGCTCGCGGGCGCGGGGATCGTGTCCCATCGGCATGTGGGCCGGCTTGTGGTGCCGCCGGAAGCCGCCTTCGGCGCAACCCTGATATTTGAGACAACGGCCGGGATTTGACGCGTGAGGCTTGATCCGGCATTGCCGGATCGGCATGGTCAAACGGGTTTCAGAAAAGGATATGCCTTGAACGCCAAGATTTCCGCGGCTCCGGTGGTTTCCGCAGGCAACGTCAAGTTCGGCAACGCGCTGCCATTGGCGGTGATCGCCGGACCATGCCAGCTCGAAAGCCGGGCGCACGGGCTGGAGGTTGCCTCCGCGCTGAAAGAGATCGCCGCGCGCCTCGGAATTGGCCTCGTCTACAAGACCTCCTTCGACAAGGCCAACCGCACCAGCGCGTCAGGCGTGCGCGGCATGGGTCTTGAAAAAGCGTTGCCGATTTTCGCGGAGATCCGTTCGACACTCGGGTTGCCTGTGCTGACAGACGTGCATGAAGCCGAGCAGTGCGCGGAGGTCGCGGAAGCTGTCGACGTGTTGCAGATCCCCGCATTCCTTTGCCGGCAGACGGACTTGCTGCTTGCTGCGGCCGCCACCGGCAAGGTGGTCAACGTCAAGAAAGGACAGGTTCTCGCGCCGTGGGACATGGCCAACGTGGTCGCCAAGGTGACCGGCGGCGGCAATCCGAATGTGATGGTGACCGAGCGCGGCGCGTCGTTCGGTTACAACACGCTTGTATCGGACATGCGGGCGTTGCCGATCCTGGCGCGCACCACCGGCGCGCCAGTGATTTTCGATGCGACCCATTCGGTGCAGCAGCCGGGCGGCAAGGGCACGTCATCGGGCGGCGAACGCGAGTTCGTGCCGGTGCTGGCACGCGCCGCCGTCGCGGTCGGCGTTGCCGGTGTGTTCATCGAAACCCATCCCGATCCGGACAACGCTCCGTCCGATGGCCCCAACATGGTGCCGCTCAAGGATTTTGAAGCTCTCGTGAAAAATTTGATGGCGTTCGACGCGCTCGCCAAATCGAAATCGTAATGGCCCGATCATAACAATCAAAACATAAGGGCCGTGAGCATAACGCGGCATCAGCCAGACCCGATGCTGCCGATCCTCAATATCATCGCCGCGACGACTTTCGCAGCAGCGCTGTCCTCGCGCTCGATGGAGCCGGTGCTGCCGCTCGTGGCCGATAATTTCGGCGTGACCGTTGCGACGGCTGCGAGCCTGTCGGCGGTGGTCGCTTTCACATTCGCCATTGTGCAGCCGATCCTCGGTGCCGCCGCCGATATGTTCGGCAAGGCGCGGCTGATGATTGCATGTCTGGTTCTGCTTGGTGCCGCTAACATCGTCGGCGCGATGGCGACATCGTTCGAAATGCTGTTCCTGTCGCGCGTTCTGTGCGGGATAGCGGCGGGCGGCACCTTCCCCATCGCCTTCGGCCTGACCAGCGATCTGGTGCCGACCGCGCAAAGGCAAGTCGCATTAAGCCGCGTGCTGGCCGGCGCGATGACCGGCAACCTGCTGGGTGCTACGGCTGCCGGTGTGATCGGCGACTTTCTCGGATGGCGCGGTGTGCTCGCCGTCCTCGGCGCGGTCATGGTGATTGCATCGGTGGTGGTCTTCGTCGGATTTCGCCGTGGCGGCGTCCCCAGTTCGCGCAGCGGCGTCAGTTTCGAATCGCTCAAGGACGGCTATCGCACGATCCTGAAAAATCCAAACGCGCGCGTTGTTTTCATGGCCGTGTTCATCGAAGGCCTCTGCGTGCTCGGATTGCTTCCGTTCGTCGCCGCATTCCTGTTCGAACTCGGCGAGACGCGGGCCTCGATCCCCGGCGTTGTCATCGCCGCATTCGCGGTCGGCGGTTTGCTCTACACCATGAGCGTATCGCGGATGCTACCGCGATTTGGCGTCAAGGGACTGATGATCGGCGGAGCCGCGGTAGTGGCGCTTCAGTTTCTCGTTGTGGCCATCGGGCCGCGCTGGGAAATTCAGGCGCTGTGTTTCCTGCTGATGGGCTGGGGCTTTTACAGCCTGCACGGATCGTTGCAGGTATTCTCAAGCGACCTTGCACCGGAGGCGCGCGCTTCCGCGCTGTCGCTCCACGCGTTTTTCTTCTTCATGGGGCAGGCGGTCGGGCCGATCATTTACGGATTGGCGCTGGCGCATGCGGGCAAAGTCCCGACGCTTGTGCTCAGTGCGACTGCCATTCTTGTGCTAGGCATCGTCGCAGCACGGCTGCTGCATCAGAAGCCTGCGGAGATGGTGGATATTTAACCCCTTCCGCGATAGGGCGGGACGCCCTGTTCCGGCATCCACACATTCGCCGGCAGCTTTCCGGCCTGCCAGAACACATCGATGGGCATGCCCCCGCGCGGATAGAAATATCCGCCGATGCGCAGCCAGCGTGGCGCGAGCAGTTTTGTTAGCCGCTTGCCGATGGACACCGTGCAGTCTTCGTGGAACGAGCCGACGTTGCGGAAGCTGTTGAGATAAAGCTTGAGCGACTTCGACTCGACGAGCCATTTGTTCGGCACATAGTCGATGACCAAAATGGCGAAATCCGGCTGGCCGGTGACCGGGCAGATCGAGGTAAATTCCGGCATCGTGAAACGTGCCACGTAATTCGTGTCGGTGTGCGGATTCGGCACCCGGTCGAGTTTCGCCTTTTCGGGCGAGGTAGGCGTTTCGATCAACTGGCCGAGTTGCAAGGAGGATTTCGCGGCTGCGCGGGGCTTTTTGGACATGGATGTCTCCGTTTGTCCCCTGATAGCGATTTCCAGATGAAACGTCACGGGATCAACGGCTTCTGTTGGCCTTCTCTTGGTCTTTTCGAGCGCGGCTCCTTCCTGTAGAAGCTGCCCCAAATCCCGAGACCACCTCCTGAAAGGGCGCACATGACCGCAATCGTCGACATTATCGGCCGCGAAATTCTGGACAGCCGCGGCAATCCGACCGTCGAAGTCGATGTGATCCTCGAAGACGGCTCGATGGGCCGCGCCGCCGTTCCGTCGGGCGCATCCACCGGCGCGCATGAGGCCGTGGAGCTGCGCGATGGCGACAAGGGCCGTTATCTCGGCAAGGGCGTGCTGAAGGCTGTCGAGGCCGTCAACGGCGAGATCTTCGACGCCATCGGCGGCATGGAAGCCGAGCAGCAGGTCCAGATCGACGAAACCATGATCGATCTCGACGGAACGCCGAACAAGAGCCGGTTCGGCGCCAACGCCATCCTCGGCGTGTCGCTGGCTGTCGCGAAGGCTGCCGCCGAATCGCTCGGCATGCCGCTCTATCGTTATGTCGGCGGCACCTCGGCGCGAGTACTGCCGGTGCCGATGATGAACATCGTCAATGGCGGCGTGCATGCGGACAATCCGATCGATTTCCAGGAAATCATGGTGATGCCGGTCGGCGCCGAGAGCTTCTCGGAAGGCCTGCGCTGCGGCGCGGAGATTTTCCACACGCTCAAGTCCGAGTTGAAGAAGGCCGGTCACAACACCAATGTCGGCGACGAGGGCGGCTTCGCACCAAACCTGCCATCGGCGGACGCAGCACTTGATTTCGTGATGAGCGCAATTGCCAAGGCCGGATACAAGGCCGGCGGCGACGTGATGCTGGCGCTCGATTGCGCCTCGACCGAATTCTTCAAGAACGGCTCGTATGTCTATGAAGGCGAGAAGAAAACCCGCTCGCGCACAGAGCAGGCGAAGTATCTCGCCGATCTCGTTTCGCGCTATCCGATTGTGTCCATCGAAGACGGCATGGCCGAAGACGACATGGACGGCTGGAAGGAATTGACCGACCTGATCGGCGGCAAGTGCCAGCTTGTCGGCGACGACCTGTTTGTCACCAACGTCACGCGTCTGGCTGACGGCATCAAGAAGGGTCTCGGCAATTCCATTCTGGTGAAGGTCAACCAGATCGGTTCGCTGACCGAGACGCTTGCCGCCGTCGAGATGGCGCACAAGGCGGCCTATACCGCCGTGATGTCGCATCGTTCGGGTGAAACCGAGGATTCGACCATCGCCGATCTCGCGGTTGCCACCAACTGCGGTCAGATCAAGACCGGCTCGCTGGCACGCGCCGACCGGACCGCGAAATACAACCAGTTGCTGCGCATCGAGCAGGAACTCGGCAATCAGGCGATCTACGCCGGCAGGTCCGCGCTCAAGGCGCTGGCGTAATCTTCGCCGCGCCGGAAGGCACAGCGAC
>CALRLJ020000346.1:0-4372 GCA_943368635.1 Sediminibacterium ginsengisoli
CCCTTGATCCGCAAAGTAGACGCGGCGCCGCTGTCGGGACATCTCATAGAAGGATTTTACAACACGAAGCAGAATGTCGTTTTTGGTCGCAATAAAAACCCCAAGATGGAAAGCCTCATCTTCGAACTCAATCGTCTGCTTTTTTGCAATGCGATTCGCAGTGTTTGTTAGAATCGTATGCAGATTACGAATGTTATCGGCTGTTCTGCGGTTGCAAGCCAGCCTGACGGCTTGCACTTCAAGCATACGCCGTACCTCGAATACATCGGCGATCTCATCGGCTTGGAATGGAAGTCCGGATTCGGCGTGAAGGACGAGCGCTTCGATACTACTTTCGTCGGAATTTCGAAGATATATGCCGGAGTTGGGGCGCCTTTCAACGATGCGCATCGCTTCCAAAGTTGCCAATGCCTCGCGAACAGCACCACGGCTGGTGTCAAATTTTTCAGCGAAATCGCGTTCAGACGGAAGGCGCTCCGAGGGCTGGTAGCGACGTTCGCGGATGAATGAGAGAATTTTCCCCACCGCATTTGAAGGTACCATAAGTTGATCAGTTCGATCGCGCTCAGTCATTGTTTTGCACTCTTTAGTTGTTTGGTACTGCAAGACACGCGGTGATAACGATTGCGTGCCAAACACCGCGAGGATGCCCAAATCTGCAATCAGTCACTTTAATCGATAAGTAAGTGTATTTGAAAGGTTATGTTGTCGTTAAGAGTAGGGTCACACTGAATAAGCCAAGGCCAATAGACGGGTCCGGGGCATTATCGACAGCAGCGTGTCATTGAATCGAAAGTGAAATTGTTCGAATCTCACGCAGCTTTGCTCGATTTTGTCCACTTAGCGGATATAGTTGCGGTGCACTAAATTGGTAGGCCCGATCTGGCCCTGAACGATATTCAGGGTTACGTGGCCTTCGGCGTGGCGTACAAAGTCCGTTGCCGCTCCTCTTGAGGGGCAGACCGCTGCTCGAACCGGCCCGGCTCAATCCTCGTCATCGACGCAGAGTTGGGCGCCTACGCGCGGCTCCGAAACGCAGACGCACTTTACATGCGCTCACTACAAGTAGCAGAGCTTGAGTACTAACGCCCTAGATACCTTACGATCTTCTCACTGTCTTTTTTTAGTATGCGATCCAGTGACGCGTCACCAGCTTTCTTCAATATGATCAGAAAAGACGCGGTAACAAGCATGATCGTCAGCGCTCGAGCGACCAAGCAAGCCCTCTATCGGTTGACGTCGCGTCTACGGAGAGCTATATTGGTCTACCAATGTGGTATTCCATATAACAATAAGCGTCGAGTGGCTAAGTTTTGGACGCCGGACGGGATTGAATAAGTTACCGTGACGTTTGGCTGATACTCTCCCGCGAGTGCTCACTTTCTGCTCAAGAGGACCTGTAAATGAAATCCCTTGCATATGATTACGTCGTTGTTGGCGCAGGTTCGGCTGGATGCGTATTGGCTTCGCGGTTAAGCGAGGATCCTAAGATCAAAGTTTTGCTCATCGAAGCAGGATCGCCCGCATCCTCTGTATTCGTTCATATGCCCGCGGGCATTCGTGTTCTCTACACGAGCAAAAAATACAACTGGCGCTTTTGGACCGAGCCTCAGACCCATCTGAACAATCGGATTATCTACATACCTCGCGGTCGGGTCGTTGGAGGATCGTCCTCCATCAACTCCATGATCGCGATCCGTGGCAATTCATGGGACTACGACTCGTGGGCCGCCCAAGGACTGCCGTCCTGGGGTTACGAGTCTATGCGTCCATATTTTCGGAAAATTGAAGATGCTAGATCGGTCGCAGGCGATCATGATCTTGACCGAGGGTACTCAGGACCTATTCAGCTCTCATATGGCACGCTACAGCATGCAATCTCTAAGGCATTCATTGAAAGCGCCGTATCCGCTGGCTTGCCGAGGAACAATGGCTTTAACGGCACCTCCCAGATTGGTGCAGGCTTCTATGAACTCACCATCGCGAACGGCAAGCGGTCTGGGGCTTACAAATATCTTGATCTGGGGAAAGATCGAAGAAACCTCACGATCATGACCGATTGCGCGGTCCGGCGACTAGCGATCGAAGGGTCGCGCGCGCGTGGCGTGGTGATCGAAAGAGGCGGTCGGGAAATGATAATTACGGCAGAGCGGGAAGTGCTACTAGCAGCCGGAGCGCTCGGGTCGCCACAACTCCTCATGTTGTCGGGGATAGGTCCAGCTGATCATCTCAAATCAGTCGGCATAGAACCAACTTTAGATTCTGTCGGCGTGGGAGAAAATTTGCAAGATCACCTCGACTGCCCGCTTCGTTTCGAAGCGTCCCAGCCAATTACGCTTACTCCTTATCTCGGGCTGTTAAAAGGAGGTCTGGCGGGCGCACAATACATGCTTCGTGGAAACGGTCCCGCCGCATCTCAGGGGGTCGAGGCCGGCGCATTCTGGGGCCCTGACAGTAGTTCTTCCCTGCCCGACTGGCAGGCCCACCTTATCCTGGCGTTGCGAAGCCCCCCGTCCGGCGAGCAAATTGCTCATGGTTTCGCTATCCGCGTCTGCCAGCTTCGTCCCAAGAGTCGAGGAACGCTCAAACTTCGAACCGCAGATCCGTCAGACGCTCCTGCAATTGATCCGCGCTTCCTTTCTGAGGAATCAGACCTTGTTAGCATGCAGAGTGGGATCGAGAGTATGTGCGAAATCGCTGAGCAATCCGCGCTAAAACAACATATCAAACGCAAGCTGGACTTCGGCGCGCTTTCTAGCCAGGCATCTCTTAAGAAATGGATACGTGAGCGCGCAGAAACAATTTATCACCCCGTCGGTACTTGCCGCATGGGTCAAGACAACGATGCTGTTGTTGATCCTCAGTTGAGAGTCCGAGGCATTGATAACCTTAGGGTTATCGACGCATCCATAATGCCGACTGTGATCAGCGGGAACACAAACTTACCGATTATAGCTATGGCGGAAAAGGCCGCAGATATCATTCTCAACGGCGACTCCGCGCAGTCCATGCGCCAGCATCAGCTGGCCTAGATTTGGAGCGTGCTTCACCAATGCCAGGAGCTAACTCACCGCTGGATAAAAACTAGGGCAAGGTCAACCCATACCTCTCTCGGCAACAGGTAAGCTGCTGCCGGTTTGATGGACGGCTAATTAAGCTAATCCCAGCTTCAGCTCGAGCTCAACAGGGCTGAGATAGCCGATCGTCGAATGACGTCGGATCGCGTTGTAAAAGCGCTCGATCTAATCGAACACATCCGCCCTGGCCTCGTTCCTCGTGCGATAGGTTTTGCGCGCAGTGCGCTCAATCTTCAGCGACGAGAAGAAGCTCTCCATGGCCGCATTGTCCCACACGTTGCCCGATCGGCTCATGATGCAGACAATGCCGCTGTCGGCCATCAATCGCTGGAACTGCTCGCTGCTGTACTGGCAGCCTTGATCGGAGTGATGTAGCAACTCATTTGGCTTGCCGCGTCGCCAGACGGCCATCAGCAGGGCATCGGCGACCAACTGGGCCATCATCGTGGCGCTCATCGACCAGCCGACCACGCGGCGCGAGAACAGGTCGATCGCGGCCGACAGGTAAAGCCATCCCTCCGCGGTCCAGATGTAGGTGAAGACGGCGATTCACTTCTGGTTCGGCCGCTCGGCCGCGAACTGCCGATCCAGAATGTTTGACGGTACACTCGGCATCTGACGATCGCCTTCGTCCTTCGGCAGACGCCGACGACGAGGCCGTGCCCGCAAAGCCTGCAACCGCATCAGCCGCTCGATCCGGTGCAGACCACAGGCAAAGCCCTCTGCCAGCATGTCGTGCCACACGCGTCGGGCGCCATAAGTCCGATCACTGGCCACAAAGCTCGCCTTCACCCGTTGGCCCAGAGCTTCCTCGCTCCGGGATCTGACGCTCGGGGTTCGGTTCAGCCAGGCATGGAAGCCAGACCGGGAGACGCCCAATGCATTGCATAGCCATGCCACCGACCAGATGGTCCGGTGCTTCGCGATGAAGACGAACTTCATGTCGCTTCCCCCGCGAAGAAGGCTGCGGCCTTCTTTAGGATATCCCGCTCAGCCTTGAGTTTGTTGACCTCGCGCTTGAGCCGCTCGATCTCTTGCTGCTCGGGCTTCATTTGCCCAAGGACCGGGAAAGGCCTGCACCGGGTCGGAGCCAAAACTCCTTTTCCCACTTGCGAAGGACGTCCTCGTGCACGTCCAGGTCACGAGCAGCCTGTGCTGCCTATACCCCGCGCTCCCTGACCAGCTTGACCGCCTCAAGCTAGAACTCGCGGTTGAACCTTCGTTTCTGCATGGCTACCTCCGGATTCATGAAACACCCAATCTCGGTGTCCATCAAACCGGAAGCAGCTTAGAAC
>CALRLJ020000347.1:0-4365 GCA_943368635.1 Sediminibacterium ginsengisoli
ATCTTTCAATCTCATGCACATTCGCAAAGACGTCATCGACGCCATCGGCAACACGCCGCTCATCAAGCTGAAGCACGCCTCCGAGGCGACCGGATGCACCATTCTCGGCAAGGCCGAGTTCATGAATCCGGGCCAGTCGGTGAAAGACCGCGCCGGCAAGCAGATGATCCTCGAAGCGGAAAATCGCGGCGAACTCAAGCCGGGCGGTCTGGTCGTCGAGAGCACCGCGGGCAACACCGGCATCGGCCTTGCGCTTGTCGCAGCCGCACGCGGTTACCGCACCATCATCGTGATCCCGGATACCCAGAGCCAGGAAAAGAAGGACGTGCTGCGGCTGCTCGGCGCCGAGCTGGTCGAAGTGCCAGCTCTGCCTTTCAGCAATCCGGACAATTATCAGCATGTCGGCCGCCGTCTCGCCGCCCAGTTGCGCAAGACCGAAAAGAACGGCGTGCTGTTCGCCGACCAGTGGAACAACCTCGATAACCGCAAGGCCCATTACGTCTCGACCGGCCCGGAAATCTGGGACCAGACGAATGGCAAGGTCGACGGGTTCATCTGCTCCATCGGCAGCGGCGGCACGCTGGCGGGCACGGCGACGTTCCTGCGCGAGAAGAAGAACAACATCATGATCGGCGTGGCCGATCCGCGCGGTGCAGCGATGTACAACTACTTCGATCACGGCGAGATGAAATCCACCGAAGGCGGCTCGGTCACCGAAGGCATCGGCCTCGGCCGCCTCACGCCGATCATCGAGGGCGTCAAGGTCGACAAGGCCTATCTGATCGAGGACACGGAATCCGTGCCGATCGTGTTCGACCTTCTCGAGTACGAGGGCATTTGTGTCGGCGGCTCCTCGGGCGTCAACGTTGCGGGCGCCATCCGTCTGGCGAAAGACCTCGGCCCCGGCCATACCATCGTGACTATTCTGGCCGACTACGGCACGCGCTATCAGTCGAAGCTGTTCAATCCGGACTTCCTGCGCTCGAAGAACCTGCCGGTGCCGGCGTGGCTGGAACGCAAGGACACGATCAAACCGCCGTTCGAGAAGGTGTGAGGCGGCGAAGCCCTCATCCTGAGGAGCACGCTCTTGCGTGCGTCTCGAAGGATGAGGGTCTGTAGGCGGAGCGCTTTACATGCGCCCATGGTTCGAGACGCAACGCTTCGCGTTGCTCCTCACCATGAGGCGATCGCACATCACCTCAAAATCTGACTGAGAAACAGCTTCGTCCGCGCGTGCTGCGGGTTCGAGAAGAACTTGTCGGGCGTGTTCGCTTCGACGATCTGTCCCGCGTCCATGAACACCACACGGTCGGCGACCTCGCGGGCGAATCCCATCTCATGAGTGACCACCAGCATGGTCATGCCTTCCTTGGCGAGATCGACCATGGTGTCGAGCACCTCCTTGACCATCTCCGGGTCCAGCGCCGAGGTCGGCTCGTCGAACAGCATCACTTTGGGGTTCATGGTCAGCGCCCGCGCAATCGCCACCCGCTGCTGCTGCCCGCCTGAAATCTGGCCGGGATATTTGTCGGCCTTGTCGGGAATCTTCACCCGCTCGAGATACTTCATCGCCGCGGCTTCGGCTTCCTTCTTCGGGATGTTGCGCACCCAGATCGGCGCCAGCGTGCAGTTCTCCAGCACGGTAAGATGCGGGAACAGATTGAAACTCTGGAACACCATGCCGACCTCGCGGCGCACGTCATCGACGCGGCGCAGGTTCGGTCCTAACTCGATCCCGTCAACGACGATGCGGCCTTCCTGAAATTCCTCCAGCGCGTTGATGCAGCGGATCAGCGTCGATTTGCCGGAGCCGGACGGCCCGCAAATCACGATGCGCTCGCCGCGCCCGACGGTCATGTCGATGTCGCGCAGCACATGGAAATCCCCGAACCACTTGTTGAGGCCGGAAATGCCGACGATGGGATCTGCGCTCATGGTTTCATCTCAGACATTCTTGTGGGCATTCAGCCGCCGCTCGACGAACAACGAGTAGCGCGACATTCCGAAGCAGAACACGAAGTAGATCATGCCGGTGAATGCAAAGCCGGTGAACAGCGTCGTCGGCGTCGCCCAGTTCGGATCGGCGAACGCCGCACGCAACTGTCCGAGCAGATCGAAGATCGCCACGATCAGCACCAGCGTCGTATCCTTGAACAGCGCGATGAAGCTGTTGACCAGGCCCGGAATGACATGGCGCAGCGCCTGCGGCATCACGATCAGGCCGGTGGTCTTCCAGTATGACAGGCCGAGCGCGCTGGCTGCTTCGCCTTGCCCGCGCGGAACCGCCTGCAAACCACCGCGAATAACTTCCGCGTTGTAGGCGCCAGCGAACAGCGCGATGCCGATCAGCACCCGCACCAGACCGTCGACGGTGAAATTGCCGGGCAGGAACAACGGCAGCATATAGGTCGCGAAAAACAGCACGGTAATCAGCGGCACGCCGCGCCAGAATTCGATAAAGATCACCGAGAACGCACGGATCAGCGGAATCGTCGAGCGGCGTCCGAGCGCCAGCGCGATCCCGACCGGCATCGAGGCGACGATTCCGGTCACCGACACCACAAGCGTCACCAGCAGGCCGCCCCACGACCTTGTATCGACAATCGGCAAACCGCCCTGATGAAGACCCATCACCGCGATGACGAGGGCAATGCCGATGAAGATCGCGATACTGCGGAAGAGTGCGCGCCAGCCATTGCGGATGCCGCCGGTCAGAAAAAACAGCAGCAATGAAACAATGAGAGCGGTGGCGATGAAATCCGCCCACAGCGGCGAATGGAACAGCTCCGTGTAGTCACGCAACCAGACGATCGGCCACATCAGGATCGCCATGCCATCGCCGATCCATCCGACCAGTCTGCCGACGTATGAAAGGCATTGTCCCAACAATCCCGGAATTGCTGTTGCCGCGAGCCGGACGCCTGCGTCCTGAAAACTGGAAGCCAGTCCGGTGCCGAGATCGGCGATCCAGTGAACCGCAAAACCCTTCAGGCCGCCGCCGCGCAGCAGGAAGAAACCGACCACGGGATAGGCTGCGAAAAACAAGCCCGAGTTGAGCGCTTTCGCGGGCGCGCGCGGAATCAACAGCGGCAGCAGCAGTAGTGCTCCGAGCGCAAAGGTGAGATTGACGCGCCAGCGCTGGTCCGCGGGATAAAAGCCGTAGATGAACTGATCGAACTTTGCCTGCACGAACGGCCAGCACGCGCCGACAACATGGCCTACATTGGCTTCGAGGCAGGCGTTGCGGTCGCTGCCGCTCCACACCGCGTCGATCAGCATGAACTTGACGACAGGCACGAGGATCAGCCACAGCAACACCGCGCCGACGACAGTGATGGCGATGTTGAGCGGCGAATTGAACAGCCGCTCGCGCGCGAATCCGACCACGCCTGTGGTCCTGACCGGAGCGCGGCGCGGTTCGACAAGTGCCTGACGGACGAAAACCTGCTCGGTCATGCGGCAAGGCTCCGGTTCAGACGCCAGCCGTAGAAACTCATGATCGCGCTCGTCACCAGCGAGATCAAAAGATACACGCCCATGGTCAGCGCGATGATTTCCACCGCCTGCCCGGTCTGGCTCAACGCCGTTCCGGCGAACACCGAGAACAGGTCGGGATAACCGATGGCGACCGCAAGCGACGAGTTCTTGGTGAGATTCAAATACTGATTGGTCAGCGGCGGCAGGATCACACGCATCGCCTGCGGGATGATGACCAATCGCAGCGTTTCACCGCGCGACAGGCCGAGCGACGCGCCCGCTTCCATCTGCCCTTTCGGAACGGACTGCAAACCGGCGCGAACGATTTCGGCGATGAACGCGGCGGTGTAGGTCGAGAGTGCAATCGTCAGTGCGGCGAATTCCGGCAGAACCTTCGCGCCGCCGGCGAAGTTGAAGCCCTTGAGTTGCGGCATATCGAACGTCACCGGCGCGCCGAACATCGCAATAGCCGTCGCAGGCAATCCGATCAGCATGGCCAGCACGAACGGCCAGATGGTGATTTTCTCACCCGCGATGAAAAGCCTGCGGCGGGCATAGAACCGCATCGCTAGTGACGCGGCCACGCCGACGGCAATTGCCAGCGCAAATACGCCGAACGGTTGCAGCGGAACGGGATTGGGGACGATCAACCCGCGATTGCTGAGAAAGACGCTTCCGAACAGTGAAATGCTTTGACGCGGACTCGGCAGGGTCGCCAGCACTGCCAGATACCAGAACAGAATCTGGAACAGCAGCGGCAGGTTGCGGATCAGTTCGACATAACCGCCGGAAATCCGCGCCAGCAGCCAGTTCGGCGACAAACGCCCCAGCGCCACAAGCACGCCGATGATCGTCGCAATCACGATGCCGACAACCGACACCAGCAAC
>CALRLJ020000348.1:0-4364 GCA_943368635.1 Sediminibacterium ginsengisoli
AGAAGGGGTGGGCCATGGCAGCCGTTTCGCACAATCCCACCGAAGTCGGTAATGAGCTTTCAAGCGACAGTTCATCAATCGATCCGCGTGATTTCCGCAATGCGCTGGGAGCTTACGCCACAGGAGTTACGGTTATTACAGCCGCGACGCCCGATGGCAGGCTGGCCGGGTTGACGTGTAACTCGTTTGCGTCGGTTTCCCTCAATCCGCCGCTGGTGCTCTGGAGCCTGGTGATTTATTCACCGAGCATGAGCATTTTTCAGAACGCAAGCCATTTTGCAGTGAATGTACTCGGTGCTTCCCAACAGGCGCTGGCAACTCAGTTTGCCACGCGGGCCGACGACAAGTTCGCGGGGGTGTCCTGGGAGCCTGGTTTGGGCGGGGCGCCTGTTCTTGCCGATGCGGTCGCCACATTTCAGTGTCGGGGCGCCGACCGTTATTACGGTGGCGACCATGTAATTTTCCTTGGTGCGGTAGAAGCTTACGCTTACAACCGTGCCGAGCCGCTGCTGTTCGCGCGCGGAAATTTCGGTCACTTCGTTTCTGGGGTATGACCCCGCAGGTTTCCATGGCAAAGAAATCGTCGCCGTCGGTTGCACGTCTCAAGCGGAAGCGCCTGTCTCCTGAAGATCGGCGCCAGGAATTCGTCCGCAAGGCGACAGAGTTCTTTTCCGAAGAAGGATTTAACGGCGGTACGCGCGAACTGGCGCGCCGGTTGGGTGTGACCCAGCCTTTGTTGTATCGCTATTTTCCTAGCAAGGAAGAGTTGGTCAAGGAGGTCTACCGCAAGGTTTACCTCGAGCCACTCGATACCGGCTGGGAGAAACTTCTCACCAATCGGTCGCGTCCGATCCGCGAACGGCTTGTCCAGTTCTATGCGGCCTATACCGACGTGATCTTTACGCGGAAATGGCTGCGGATCTATCTATTCGCAGGTCTCAAAGGCCTCGACATCAATCGCTGGTACGTGGGCGTCGTGCGCGACAAGATTCTGACGCGCATTATCAAGGAATGTCGATTTGAAGCGGGCTTGCCGACGCAGGCCAAGCCGACGGCGGCAGAAATCGAAATGGCCTGGGTTTTTCACGGCGGCATCTTCTACTACGGCGTCCGGCGATACATCTATGAAACGCCTCCTCTTCAGGAGAAGGAAGAGATGATCGCCAACGCGATCGACGGCTATCTGGCGGGATTCACGCGAACATCGGGTCAGGATGCCAAACGGCCCGCCGTGAAATCAAACCGGCTCAATGCGGCCGCTTTTCGCTGAGCGCTGAATAGCCTCGAACGTCCTGACGTTTGCAAGCATCTCGTCATGGGTTACGGGATAGGAAGCACCGCCGAGCGCTGCCCGTCCGAATGCTTCCAGATTGTCTCGCACTGCCGGATGAGGCTGATAGTAGGTGGTTTCCGGCGGCTTGTCGCGGCAGGTGCGCGTCACGTCCCAGCCGGTCGGATTTTCGGGGTGAGTGCGATCGCGGATCTCCATCCAGCCTTTCGACCCAAGCAGCGCCAGGCGCCCCATGAACGGTGTGGCAAGAACCGCGTTCAGCGTCGCGGTTGAGCCGCTTTCGAAGCCGATAGTGATCGAGAGTGTATCGCCATTGGCGAAGTTGGTTCCGAGCGTCGCAAGACGGGCCCACACCTGCGCTGGCTTTCCGAGGATGGCGATCGACAGATCCACAAGGTGAATACCGGTGGCCGACAGTGGACCAACAGGATTGACCGTGTTCGACAGGCGCCAGTTGTCGGATGGCAGGTTGAGGAATTTGTCCTGGCTGAAATTTCCTTCGAGAACGAGTGCGTTACCGAACTCGCCGTCGGCGAGCCGCTTGCGCATTTCGATCACGGCAGGCTCGAAGCGCCGTTCATGGCCGATGCCGAGTTGCACCTTCGCTGCTTTGACCGCGGCAATCGCACGTTCGGCGTCGGCTGCCGTGGTACAAAGCGGTTTCTCGCAAAATACGTGACGTCCTGATCCGGCCGCGGCCTCGATCTGCGTCGCGTGATGATCCTGCGGGGTGCAGAGAATGACAGCGTCGATATCGGGCCGCGCCAGCGCGTCTTCGAAGCGCTCTGACGTTTCAAGTCCCAATCCAGCGCCCTTGGCGCGCATCGGCGCAAGCGGATCGATGCCCAGCACAGGTTTGACAATATCGCTGGTTGCAAGATTGCTGGCGATGGTCTGGCCCCACCATCCCAGCCCGACAATGGCCGCCCGGATCATGTTATGCGCTCCACACGGAATTAAAGCTTCGCCATCTGGCCGCGATACCAGTCACCGATCTCGCTTGCGGTCATCAGCGCCACTCCGTCGTGGCCGATGACGTAATCGAGCAGTTGTTCCAGATATTTGATCCGGTGCGGAACGCCGGTGATGTAGGGATGGATCGAGATCGCCATGACGCGAGCGTTCTCCTCGCCCTCAAGATAGAGCCGGTCGAACTGATCGACACACCGTTGCATGAACTGGTCTGACGCCATGTGATGAAGCGCATGGACGACGATGTCGTTGGTCTCGACGGTGTACGGAATCGTCGTAATCGTGCCGTGCGGTGTTTGGATGTCCTGCGGAAGGTCGTCGATCACCCAGTCAGCAACATATTCGATGCCGTTGAGGCGCAGGAGATCGAGCGTTTCGTCAGTCTCTGTCAGGCCGGGGCTTTCCCAGGACCGGGGTGCTTTGCCGGAGAACTTTGCAATCGTATCGACCGCACGCTTGATCGCGTCGCCCTGATTGTCGAGTTTGTGCATCGGGCCTTGCAGGAAACCATGCCCCATGAACTCGAATCCGGCATCGCGTGCGGCGGCCGCAACACGTGGATACGACGTGCAGACGTTCCCGTTGATCGCCAGTGTTGTCGGGATATTGCGATCCGTCAGTGCCTTCAGTTGACGCCAAAAACCGGCACGCATTCCGTATTCATGCCACGCCCAGTTCGGAACGTCGGGAAGTAGCGGCTGCCCCATTGGCGGACTGAGAACCGTGCGCGGCATTGCATTCTCGATGCGCCATTCTTCGACATTGAGAATGATCCAGACGGCAAGTTTTTTGCCGCCGGGAAGTACCAGTTTGGGACGATCGATAAGAGCCTGATAGGGAATGCGATCGGTGAGGGCCACTTGAGGCGCTTTCTTTGCTTATTCCGCAGCTTTTGCCTGCTTCGACGAACCGGCATTCACCAAAGGCAGCACTTTCTCCGCCGTCAGGATCATGGACTTTCGCCCAAGTTCACGATCTTTCCAATCCTTGCCGGCGTAGAGCAGCGTCCCGAATGTGCCGACCTCCTCCTGAAAAGCAAGAAGCTGATCGGCAACGCTGTCCGGCGTGCCGTAGATGATCAGCTTGTCGCAGATCATGTCTAGCGTCACCTCATCGTCGGGCTGATCGCGGTGGGTCTTGAACAACTCGATTCGGCCGTTCTTCTTCAGCTTGGTGAACAGCGACCGATAGTAGTTCACGTAAGGACCATCGGGATCGGTTGCATACGCCTTGGCAGTTGCAGCGTCGTCGGCAACGAAAACGCTCTTTGCAACGCGCCAGTTCGCCGGGTTCGCGGCGCGACCGCCGCGTTCGCAGCCCTCCACGTATTTGGGCCAATGGCTCTTTACCCACGCCGGCATCAGGAAGTTTGCCGAGATTGGATCCCATCCGCGGACGGCTGCTTCCGTTACGCCTTTTGAAAAAGGTGCAACGGCCGTCACCACGATTGGCGGGTGCGGACGTTGGAGAGGGCGAGGAATATAGCCTTGGCCAATTTCCTTGATCTGCGTTCGCTGCGTGGACACCGTCCAGTATTTGCCCTGAAGGTTGTAGGGCGGTTCACCGGACCAGATGCCGAGCACCTGATTGATCGCTTCGAGGAACATCTCGTTGCGGTTGAAATCGAGATTGCCGAACAGCTCGGCGTCCGACAAAAGTCCGCCGGGACTGATGCCGAAAATAAACCGGCCATCGAGCATGTGATCCAGCATCGCGATGGTCGCTGCGACCGTTGCCGGATGCGTGTTCGGCATGTTGACGGTGCCGGTGCCGAGCTTGATCTGCTTCGTTGCGGCAGCGATCCAGGCAAGAAACGTCACGCAAGAGGTAATGTTCTCCGCCTTGTCGGTGACGTGCTCGCCGACATAAGCCTCCGTGAATCCAAGCTCGTCGGCCAGGAGGAATGCTTCACGGTCCTCGGTCAGCGATTGCCGCCAGTCCTTGTCCAGCGGATGGATCGGCATTGTGAAAAAGCCGAGGTTCATTGCGCGTTTCCCTGATCGTTTGTGATTGGTCAAGAGAGTAACGATTGCTGTCTATTAGAAAAATGATTATTCCTACTCTCTGGCATTAGGAAAATTGATGGATGATTTCCCTTCGG
>CALRLJ020000349.1:0-4311 GCA_943368635.1 Sediminibacterium ginsengisoli
ATGAGAACAGACGCAACCCGCAGGTACAGTGGCGACACGTTCAGCAAAATGGTCACGACGATATGCGCAACAACCAGCAACACTGTCGGGATCAAGACGTATGCGGTGCTGTTTACGACGAACGACCTGACCGGATGCCGCCGCCTGTAAAGTTTCGCGCCGACAAGGTCCAGCTCTCGTCGCAACTTGTCCAGATCGGCGACGATGCCTTCAACTTCCAGCAAAATGGGACGCACAACGCGCAGGTCACGCGAACAGTGTTTGCAGACAAGGGCCTCGTCCTTGACCTTCTCGGCACAAAACGGACACTCCATCAGAATGCCCGCCGGTTTGACATTGTCATCTCAGCCCTGCCGCAACGAGATACGCTGGCGGCGGCGAAGTCTTTCGAGTTCATCCTTCGCCTCGGCCAGCTCCTGTCTCGCGAGCGTGCGCTTGCTAACGAGTTCGTCGCGTTCCGCGATCAGCGACGCCGGTATCGCAATGTCGCGCGAGCATGCCGTGCACACCAACGCCTGCTCGGCGTTGGGTTGCGTACAGAAGGGGCATTCGGCCGGCATCTGGCTCAGGGTGCAATTTTGAGGGTGAAGCTGGTGGTCGCGGTGCGGCCGTCCGAGTCTTTCAGATCGACGCGGATAATGTGATCGCCGACCGGCAGCTCGGCGTCGGGAATATCGATCCCGTCCGCTTTCACAAATGGCTTGAGGCGCGGCGTCAGATCGACGGACGGACTCTTGAGATAGGTTACCTTCAATGAATCCGTGTCGATCTTGGCCCCGCCGAACGACTCGAATTTCAAATGCAGACGCATCGGCGAATGAGCGGCATCGGCGACGTTGCCGACGTACGCGACTTTCGGTCCGCGCGTGATGCCGCGGCTTGCGACACCGACCGCTCCTTTAGGCGGCGGCAGCTTGGCCTCGTCAGCGGAAATCAGAAGCGTTCCCGCACGGACAGGCGTTGCCACCGTTAGAGCCAGACCCGTTGCCAAAACAGCAACCTGCAATAGCGATCGTCGCATTCTCAAATCTCCTTCCGCGCAATGATCCATTCTACCGCACGGCCAAGCCGCCCGAAAGACACTTTCCAATCGTCCTTAACGCCCGCCACCATCGCCGATGATCGAATACGGTGCCCAGAACAGCGGATGGGCGTAAGTAAACTCCGTCTTGCCATCCGCACCGAGATAACCAGGCCCGTCCGCCAGCGCCATCATCGCCTGCCGCAGAGCCTCGCCGCGCGTCAGCTTCGGATCGTCCGCCTGACGCTTGAACAGGTCGGTCACCAGTTCACGGGCCGATTGCGAATGCACCGACCAGTTCGTCACCAACAGCGCCCTCGTACCTGCGTAGAAGAATGCCCGGCCCAGACCGGAGGCGGCTTCGGCACCGGCGCCAGCTCCCGCAGCCGTGTTGCAGGCGGACAGTACCACCCAGTCGGCATCGAGCTTGAGCGACAGGATTTCTTCCATCGTGAGCAGCCCGTCTCCGTCGGAATCCGACAACGCAGGCGCAGACAGCGCCAGCGCAGGTTGCGTCAGGCCATCCAATTCACCCGGTACCAGCCCGTGGGTTGCGAAGGCGACGATCTTGAACCCCGACAGGTCCATCGACTTCACCTTCTTCTCGTTTGCATCCTTGCCGAGATTGAGAACCTTGGTGGGATCGGCCTGGAGAGCCAGCGCGATCGACGTCAATTCATCGGAAGTGTCCGGCAAGCGCGGCAACTGGCCGAGCTGCACGCTGTCGACGCCTTCGAGTTGCGGACTGTTTCGCCGCTTCAACGGCACCCCGCGCGTGACGTTCGACGCATCCGCGACCTGGACCGGCTTGTCGGTCTTCGCCGCATCGTCAGCCTGCTCCTTGTTGAAGTAAGGATCGCCGAACGCAATCAGATCCTGCCGTGTGGCTTTGCCCGGTGGCAGCTTGCGCAAGGTCTGCAGCGCGGATGCAGATGGCACTAGCGTCACCGCATGGGTTCGCGCCAGCCACGGCACGTTGCGATAACTTGCAAACAGCGGATCGTCGTCGGCCTTGATCTCGGCGACTGACGTCGGCAACAGCGACAGCGGCAGCAAACCGAGCGCGCCATTGGTCACAACGATCAGGCTTTTCGCCGGCTTCCAACTCGCCTCAAGCGGCTTGAGCAACTCGTCGTAGAGCTGCGAGGCGAGTTTGACGTCGAACGCGGGAATATCCGAGATCATCGCCGCCTTCGGCTCCAGCGCCTCTCGCAGCTTGGTGACGGTGGCATTCAGATCGCCGAGGGACATTTTGATCCGGGCGAATTGCACCGGCGCGTCCTTCCGCACCACCCAAACGAAACTGTCGAACCGGCCGAAGTAGAAAGACAACAACGCCTCGTCGCTCATCAGTTGCTTTTGAAGATCGCTGGCGTTCGGCGGCGGCGGATTTACCAGATTGCCGTAATCAGGAAACTTCTTGGCGATGTCTTTTTGCGTCTGCGTACGCGAGGCCTGCAGCGCCGCGATCTCCGCTTGCGTCGCCTTGATCGTTTTCTCTTCGCGTTCGCCGGGCGGCAGGGTGAGAAGGTTGTTGAGCGTTGCAACGGCTGCGCCGATCCGCTTCTCGCTGTCCTGCGAGGCTCGCATCAGCTTGGCGAGTTCAGGATTGTTCGTGGATGCCCGTGCGGAAGACGCCTGCAACGCGCGCTGTACCGATTGTCCACGCAGCACATCGGCGTAAGCAAAAGTTTCATCGGCGACGTTCGGCGGTGCGGCACCGGGGACCAATGTGAGCGTGCGGAGATAACCCTCGACAACAAACCGGATGCGACCTTCGCGTGCCGCAGCGGTTGAACCGCTGTCGTCATCGCTGCCGCCCGACGAGGTCTGAAGAACGGGAATAGACGCCCGGAAGGCCTCCAGTGCCTCCGCTGTACGGCCTTTGCGGGCCAGCGTGATCGCATAATAACCGCGCGCGACCGCAGTGTTGAAACTCTTCTCGCCCGAACGGCCCTTTTCGCGCTCATAGGATCGCTGCGCGATTTCCAGCGCGTTATCGTAGTTACCCTGCGTGAGCATGATGGAGACGCGAGCCAGACCGCCGCTGACGTTCTCCCGGCGAGACGGCTCCCACTTTGCGGTCCAGACATCGATCTGGTCGAACAGCTTGGTCGCGTCGTCGTACTTGCGTTCAAGATTGAGAATCTGCGCGAGGAAGAGGTTCGAGCTGACCATCTGGCCCGACTCCGGCGCGTAGCCGAGACCCTTGTAAATATCGACAACCTGACGCTGGAGCTGTTCTGCTTCTGCGTAGCGGCCCTGCTCCTGAATCACATAAACCAGCACGCTCAGGACGCCAGCGGTGTCGGCGTGAAACTTGCCCGACTTGCTCAGGCGACTGAGCAGCGCCCGACGCACGTCCGCCTCGCCTTCGCCGACGCGACCTTGCTTGACCTTGACGCGGCCTTCGAATGCCAATGCCCAGTCGGCTGACCGTTCAATCTGTCCTTCGGCTGGCTGGCTTTCCCACTTTGAGAGTGTCGCAAGCGAGCTTGTGTAGAAAACCGAGGCTTTATGATAGGCGGTCTCCGCATCGGCGAACCGGCCGCGGGCCTCGGCCACGCGAGCATTGCCGTCCTCGACAGTTGCCTGCCAGTTGACGCCGTAGATCGGGAACACCGGCCAGCGCTGGGCCTCTGTGAGCAGCGCCCGGTTGCGGGCCGCGTAACCTTCCGCGGCGTTGGTGTCGCCCTTGCGGATGTTGCCAATCAGTTGCACGTACTGAAGTCCGAAGAGCCTGCCTTTGCCTTGATTAGTGAACGCCGCCACCTGTTTCGCCAAAAGCGCATTCGCGCGCTTGTGCTGCCCTGAATCGCGCAGGTGGCGCATCAGCACTTGTTCGTAACGGCTGCCCGCGTTCTTGTAGTCGCCACCCTGCCCGTTGCTTACCGCGAGTTCGGAATCGGCCAGCGCGTCATCGGTGCGACCGAGAAGCGTCCTAGCCTGCGACCGCTTGTAGTGGAAATCGGCGAGCGCCAGACCTTTCAGTCCGACCGGAACGGGCGCATCCGCGGTCGCGGTCAATTCGGCGATCTTGGCAGGATCTGGCTTCTGCTGATCGAGAATAGCCGTGATGTCCGACACAGTTCGCGGCGGCGCAACCAGCGTGGTGTTTTCCTTGGCAAGCTTGGCACCCGCAGCAATCTCATCGGCCTTCGGAGCAGACACCTTAGCCGCATCGAACAGCGCAGCCTTCGGGCGCGCGGCCTGCATGGCATTGCGCACGCACGGCGTCGCGGCGGCCTTCGCCCGCGCCATGCATGCCTCGTGCTGCCCGCCCCTGTCCT
>CALRLJ020000350.1:0-4304 GCA_943368635.1 Sediminibacterium ginsengisoli
ATCGGCGCTTTAAGCTTGCAGGTTGCGCCGGCCTTCGCGAAGGCGACGCTCGGCGACGACGGCATTTACCACATGGACTGGTATCTCGAGAGCTTTCTCGATGTGTCCGAGGATCTGGCGGGCGCAACCGCGAAGGGCAAGCGCTTCGCGATCATGTGGGGCCTTAAGGGTTGTCCGGCTTGCAAGCGGATGCACGAGGTGCACATGCAAGATCCCAAGATCGAAAGCTACATCCGCGACAATTTCGAAATTCTCCATCTCAACCACATCGGCGCGCGCGAAGTGACCGACTTTGACGGGCGCAAGCGCAGTGAGAAGGCTTTCGGCGAAGCTTACGGCATCCGCTTCACGCCGACGATCCAGTTTTTCCCCGAAAAAGCCGACGGTCTTGCAGCGTTAAGCGGGCAAAAGCGGGAAGTCGCCCGCATGCCGGGCTTGCTGGAGCCGAACGAATTTCTCGCGATGTTCCGTTACGTGCGCGAGAAGGGGTACGAGTCGTCGCCGTTCCCGGATTGGCTCAAGCGGCAGGCGTGAGGATTTCTCACGCGATTTCTCTCAACGTCGCCCAGCGCAATTTCTTTCCGGTCGTCCCCGCTTTCGCAGGGACGAGACCAGATAGCTCACGAACATCGAGTCTGAAAGATTCCCGGGATGCGATCGCGGTGTCCCGAGGTGCGAGTCCCGGAATCCATGCTGAGGCATGACAGATGGGAACACTACTTCTCGCCGGGTGCGCGCGGGCGGATTCGAGTGCTAAACTCAATACGTCGGAATATCAGGCGCCCGTTCTTTATATCAAACGAACACCCCAAGGTGCCTCTGGCAGTTAAGCCGAACGCGGCAGACCAGGTAGCCGGAACGGTGAACGCGACCATATCATCCGGCGCGATATTTAGCATCTTCACCATGGTAGGGTTTCTGTACCGGACAGCCAGCGCGAGGTCGCCGTACAATTTTGCGTCTGGTCTATCCTTTGCTAGCCGAGCACCGCATTCTTTCTTCGCCGGGGCTAATGCTTCGCGTTTGACCGGTTGGATTCGAACGGTAACCGTCTCTTGCACCGGCAAAACATGATCCCTCGGGGTGGCCTCTGCCAGAGCAAGCCAAGCAACTCCCATAACTGCAACGAGCATCTTCAAGCCTTTCGTATCAGACCGGTACTCGTCGTCTGCAAGCCAATCTCATCCGGGCGATTGGCTCGTCGCTTGTTTTAAAAATCCAGCTTGTCGCTGATCGCGGCGATGCCGGCCTTGGCGCAGGCTTCGTCTGCGTCGCCGCCCGGCGCGCCGGATACGCCGATGCCGCCGAGCAACGAGCCGCTCGATTCGATCATCAGGCCGCCACCGATAACCACGACGTTGGGGAGCTGGCGCAGGCCCTGCATCGCGGGGGCCTGGGTGGCCACGTTGAGGTCGTTGGTGCTGCTCTTGAAGCTGACCGCAGTCCACGCCTTGCCCGTTGCCGTGGGCGGCGTATGCGCGCCCGCGAAACGATCCCGCAGCATCGCTTGCGGCGTGCCGAAGCGATCCACCACGGTGACCGCGACCTGATAGCCGCGCTTGCGGCATTCGGCGAGCGCGGCCTTTGCCGCGTCCAGCGCAACCTCGGGACTGAGCGATTTGTACGTCACCGTCGCATCCTGCGCCCGCGCTGGAGACGAGACGATGGCGCAAACAGCCGCCATCACCAGCAAAGCCTGCATCTTCATCTTTTGCTCCTTGCTAGAGAGGAGCCTCATGGTGAGGAGGCGCTGTTTGCGCCGTCTTGAACCATCAGGCGATCGTTGATCCTGAACCTCATCCTTCGAGACGCAAGAAGAGCGCTCCTCAGGATGAGGTTCAGTACATCGGGACCGGCGCATGCGCCGGATCGTCAACTTACTTGTTGACCGGCGATTCCGGATCGAACAGCAACGCGACCAGATCCTTGATCTGCTCCTCGCTAAGTACCTTGTTCGCGCCAAATCGCGGCATGTTGGAGCATGCCAGCACCGCCTGCGAATCGTAGATCTTGGTGAACGCGTTCTTGATCTCGTCCGGGGCGAACTTGCGGTCCTTGCCGTAGTTGGTCAGGCTCGGGCCAAGTGTGCCGTAGCTGACTTCCGATTTTTCCAGCTGGTGGCAGGCATAGCAATTGCCGCCGCTGACCGTGTCGGGCTTATCCGAGAATTGTCCGCCGCGGCCATTGTTGGCGACCTTCTTGCCGGCCTTCCAGTCGCCGAGGAGTTTTCCATCGGCGGGATAGACGACCTTCGCCAGTTCGCGCTTGACGATCTTGTCGGCTTCGGCCGACGGGACGTTGTTGTGATAGGTGTTGCAGACCTGAAGCGTTTCGTCCGGCACGATACGCGCCTGCCACTCCGGCGGCGCTTTGCCGAAGGTCGATTTCAGATAGGCTTCGACAGTTGCCGGGTCCGCAGTCTTCGGAGCGGTCTGTGCGTAAGCAAAGGGAAGGGCGGCGGCGATGCTTGCGGTGAGAGCAAGTGCTGCGATTTTCAAAGATTTTGTCATGATGCGCTCCTCGCTCAACGCTTGATCGACGGGACGTTGATTTCGCCGCCCGCAGCTTGTTTTTGCAGGAAGACGGTCAGCGCCGTGAGCGCGTCGGATGCATATTCAGGCACCGGCCAGCGCTGCTGCCGGTAGCAGTCCCACAGCCGATGCTGCATCGTGCGCACCGCGCTCTGCGAAACGCGATAGGTCGGCCAGCCGCCCATGGTTTCCTGCGGCGGCTTGCCCGGCTTCGACAGATTCGGCAGTCCCTGAAGCCGGATGCGCTTGCCTTCCTCGGCGTGGCAGGTGGCGCAGGAGAAATCGTTCACGCCGCCGCGCCGGTAGAATAGCGCTTCGCCGACGGCGGCCATTTCCTGCTCTTTCGGATGGCTGAGCGGAATGTCGATCTTCATGCCGCTCGACTTGTTGGCGATGTAGGCAACGAGATCCTGCATGTCCGATTCACGGCCGGGGCCGGAGAATTTGCGGGCGATGACGTCCTTGGTGTCGAGGCCCTGGATGTTCGTCATGCACCACAACAGGCGCTGCTCGAGATCCATGACCTTGTCGGAATCCTTGAAGTAACGCGGCAGCTTGGCGAAGGCGCCTTCCAGCTTGCCGGCACCGATGCCGAGATCGCAGGTCTCCAGGGAGGCGTCCTTGGTGCCACGCTTCTGCTTCCAGAGCACTTCGCCGCGATCGACCGCTAGAAAACCGGGGTTGGACATCGGATCGGAAATCATCTCGCGGTAGCGCTCGATTTCCTTCTCACTCTTATCTTCAGCGCGAACGGCAACGCTCGACGCGATGAGTGTGACGGCAACGGCAATCGCCGACCGGATAATGGCCTGTCTCATTTCTTGTCCTCCCTCCGTCAGGCCGTCTATGCGACCCTTTCGGTTCCCCGGATTAGCCTAGTGTCCTGAATCCGAACCGGGCTTCATTTGCAGATTCGGACCTGTGAAGCACCACCTTAGAACATCTTTACATTCAAGAAAAACAATATAATGATGTGTGCAGATCATGATAGATCACACTTGGCATCGTCAAGCGATACTATCGTCAAGGGACGCAAAAGACTCCCGCTGGAGGAATTATCGATGAATTTGAAGTTAGCTGAAACCACCCGCCGCGAAACGCTGACTCTGGCGGCCATCGCCGGGCTCGCCGCGGTCCTCGCGCCAAAAATGTCGTTCGCCGACGAAGGCGCTGTCGCGGCAGAGATCAAGAAGCTTTACGGCGACAAGAAAATGGACAGCGGCAAGATCAAGCTGGATGTCCCCGAGATCGCCGAGAACGGCCTCGTTGTGCCGGTCAATGTCGAAGTCGAAAGCCCGATGACCGACAAGGATTACGTCAAGGCGGTTCATATATTCGCCGACGGCAATCCGCTTCCGGGCGTCGTCACATACAAGTTCACGCCCGCTTGCGGCAAGGCCTCCGCATCGACGCGCATGCGTCTCGCGCAGACGCAGAACATCGTTTGCGTCGCGGAGATGTCGGATGGCAAGCTCTACACGACCAAGTCAAACGTGAAGGTCACCATCGGCGGCTGCGGCGGTTAATCGCGCGGCGCTCAGTACAAGAAAAACATTCAGGCGAGGAATTTTCCAATGGCCAATGCACCCACCCCGCGCGTTCGCGTTCCTGCCACGGCGAAAGCCGGCGAGATGATCGAAATCAAGACCCTCATTTCGCACGAAATGGAATCCGGTCAGCGCAAGGATTCCTCCGGCAAGGTCGTGCCGCGCAAGATCCTCAACAAGTTCTCTGCGACGTTCAACGGCAAGCCGGTGTTCGAGGCGGACTGGA
>CALRLJ020000351.1:0-4272 GCA_943368635.1 Sediminibacterium ginsengisoli
TCTGGTCAGGCGCGTCGAAGATTTGCAGCAGCGGATCGCCTGCCTTCACCTTCGAGCCCGGCTTAAAGAGAATCTCGGTGACACGGCCGTTGACGTCGGTCGTCACATTGACCTGATGCACGGCGGCAAGATCGCCGATCCCGGTGAGCAGGTTCGGAAGCACTTCCGATTTCGCTTCCGCGACCGCAACCGTGGTCGGTGGCGGTTTGTTGTTTTTGAAAAACTCCGCGATCATATGGCTGCGGAAAGCATTGAAGCCCCAGATGATGCCGACCAGCAGCACGAGCGCGCCGCCGATGATGATCATCCAGCGGCGCATGCGCACCGGCTTGTGCTGGGTCTTTTCGCCCGGCGAAGGAGCTTGATGAGAAGGTGAACTCGTGGCGTCCATGTTATGCACTTTCCGCAATCCGGACCACCGCATGCGAGAGCGGTGGAACGGTATCCAAATAAGTAGAAATGGCCTGACCGCTCATTCCGATTCCGCGAAGAATGAACTGGCAAATCTGTCGTTCGAAGCCCGGCATGCTGGAATACGTCAACGAGGGAGTCGCAGGAAGCCTTGTCAGGGCAATCATGTGAACAACCTGATGCGCAAACCAGAAAAGATTGAGCGATTCTCCCTCGACCCGCTCTGCGTCACCGGCTTCGATGGCGCTTTCAAGCGACGCCTTGAAGATGGGTCCGATCAGTTCTCCGATTTTATCGAAGAGCAGCCGCGCGAATTCTCCATCGGTGAGTTGGCTGGAGATCAGCAGCCTGACGCGCTGGGCATCTTCCTGATCCGGCATTTCGGTGGCGCGCATAAAATGTGCAACCATTTCGCGGATCAGAATAACAAGCGTCGCTGTCGATGGCCTTAGTTCGCGCAGCCGAAGCAGTTCGGGGTCGGCCTCACAGGCCTCCGCGAGAATTTCTGCATAGAGTGCGGCTTTAGTTGGGAAATGCTTGAACAGCAGTCCTTCGGAGATGCCCGCCGCTTGCGCGACGCTGCGCGTCGTTGTGCCCGCAAAACCGTAGAGGGCGAAACAACGCTTGGCCGCCTCCAGGATCTGCTCCCGGCGGAGATCACTCGTGAGTCTGAGGGTGCTCATTTGGCGTGTGAGTAAGCACTCACTTTACCCAAAGTCAATCGGATTTGCTGCTGTGCAGCGCGCAATTTAGCCATATTCGGCGGGCTTTGGGCGTCCGCGCGGCCCAGCCCCTGGTCGCCAGTTCCGCACCTATTCCGTTGCGGCTCTGAGACCGAGAGGCCGGCACAACCCGGCTCACCGCCCCGGCAAGTAATACCGGTTTTCGCGCGCGGATATTCCCGCATCTTGCATCTCGGCGCTCAATCTCAACCGTGCGCGTCATCTGCATCACCGAATGCCGATCCCAGACGTCGCTCAAAACGAGCACTTGCCTAAATCGATCGAAACCGCCTCAATGCGCAGCAACGAATGGTCCCTGCGTCAGCAGGAAGACCGCAAAGGCCCGGAGTTAATCAGGGTCACGGGGGAGGCAATATGACGACGGTAAATTTGCCGCCGGGCGATGACCCAACGGTCATTTCCGACGAGGCCTTGCGCAAGGCAGAAGAATTCATCGAAGCCGATGAGGGGGCGACGAACAGGCTCGGCGGGCTTGCGGGGCAAGTCGTAACCTACATCGCCATCGCGATGAGCTTGTTTCATCTCTATGCGGCCTACGCGATCGTACCGACGACCGAGCTTCGCTACACCCACGTCGCGTTCACGCTGCTACTCAGCTTCCTGCTATTTCCCGTTGCCGCGCGTTTCCGCAACCGCGTGCGCTGGTGGGACATCATCCCTGGCATCCTTGCGGTCGCGACCATCGTCTACGCCATATGGGGCGGCGACGATTTTACCGACCGGGCCACGACGCCTGACGGCTGGGACGTCATCGTCGGCTTGATCTTCATCGTTCTTGTGCTGGAGGCGACACGCCGCACCACAGGCGCGATCATGCCGGTGGTTGCAATCCTGTTCATCGCCTACGCGATGCTCGGCCCGTACTTCCCGGCACCCTGGACCCACCGCGCCTACGACCTGCCGCGGCTGGTTGGACATCTGTTCATTACGCTCGAAGGCATCTTCGGCGTCGCGGTCGATGTGTCGGCGACGCTGATTATCCTGTTCACGATCTTCGGCGCGTTTCTTCAACAATCCGGCGCCGGAAAGTTCTTCATCGATTTTTCCCTCGCTATGATGGGCGGCAAACCGAACAGCGCCGGACGAACCGTGGTGCTGTCGTCGTTCCTGCTCGGCGGACCGTCCGGATCGGGCGTCGCCACAACCGTCATGATCGGCACCGTCGCCTATCCGATGATGAAGAAAGCCGGTTTCGAGAAAAACGCAGCCGGCGGCCTTCTCGCCGCGGGCGGCCTCGGAGCGATCCTGTCGCCGCCGGTGCTGGGCGCGGCAGCGTTCCTGATCGCCGAGTTTCTCAAGATCAGCTATCTCGACGTGATCTGGATGGCGACCATCCCGACGTGTCTCTATTATCTGTCGCTGCTCATCATGGTGGAGCTTGACGCCAAGAAGTTCGGTGCGCGCGATGTCAGCTTCAAACCCGAGATGTCGCTCGGCGAGATGACGAAACGCTACGGCTTCCATTTCATCTCCCTGGTCGCCGTCGTTGTCTTCATGATTATCGGCTATTCGCCGATGCTGTCGGTGTTCTACGCGATCCTCACCACCTTTGTGCTCAGTTTCCTGCGCAAAGAGACGGCGCTGATGCCGCCGAAGCTGAAGCGCGCGCTCGCCGACGGATCGATTGGCGCGCTGAATGCCGCAACAACCTGCGCATGCGCCGGCATCGTTGTCGGCATCGTCACGCTCACAGGCCTCGGCCTGAAATTCTCGGCGATCGTGATTTCGTACGCCGGCGGCAGCCTGCTGCTGACGGCGATCTACACGTCGCTGATCGTCTGGATCATCGGTCTCGCCGTTCCGGTCACCGCGTCCTACATCATCTGCGCGGTGATCGCGGCCCCTGCACTAATCAAGCTCGGCGTGCCGGATTACGCCGCGCACATGTTCATTTTCTATTACGCGGTGCTCTCGGAGGTCTCGCCGCCGACGGCCCTCTCGCCATTCGCAGCGGCCGCCATCACCGGCGGCGATCCTTACAAGACCACGCTGCAATCCTGGAAATACACGCTGCCCGCGTTCCTCGTGCCGTTCGTATTCGTGCTCGATCCGCAGGGCGTCGGGTTGCTGCTCAATATTCCCAAGGGCGGCTCGTGGGTCGACATCGTCGAAATCAGCATCAAGACCACCCTCGGCCTGATGGCGCTGGCTGCAGCGGCACAGGGCTGGGCGTTACGGCCAACCACGCTGATCGAGCGCGGGCTACTGACGCTGTCCGGGCTGCTGCTGGTCTTCCCGAGCCTGATCGAGGCGCTGATCGAAGCGGCGATTGGTCGCGATATTTCTTATACTTATGTACCCGGCGTCCTGATCGGATTGGGGGTATTGTTGTGGCAGGCGAAGGGACCGGCAATTCAACGACCGGCCTGAATGCCTAACAGGGAGGAATAGCGGAATGAAGAAGACGACAAGAGCTTTAGTTAAGTTGTCCTTGGCACTGGCCTTTGCGCTTTCGGCTGGCTGGACGTCGGGCGCTTACGCGCAGCAGAGAACGATGGCGATCGGTACCGGCGGCACCGGCGGCGTGTACTACCCGCTCGGCGGCGCAGTGGCGAACGTGCTGTCGAAGAACCTGCCGAACGTTCAGGCGACGGCGGAAGTCACCGGCGGCTCGGTCGATAACCTCAAGCTGATCGGCACCGGCAAGAACGAGCTCGGCTTCACCATGGCCGATGCCGCGCTCAACGCCTACAATGGCGAAGACAAGTTCAAGAGCGGCAAGATCCCGCTGCAGACGCTGCTCGTCGTCTATCCCAACCGCATGCACGTGGTGACCATCGAAGGCACCGGCATCGAGAAAATGTCCGACATGAAGGGCAAGCGCGTCTCCACCGGATCGCCGGGCAGCGCGACCGAAGTGATGGCATTCCGTGTCATCGAGGCCGCCGGTCTCGACAAGGACAAAGACATGAAGCGCGAACGCCTCGGCGTCGCGGAGTCGGTCAATGCGATCAAGGACGGCAAGATCGACGCCTTCTTCTGGGTCGGCGGAATCCCGACCGCGGCGGTAACCGATCTCGCAGCCACTCCCGGCGTGAAGATGAAGCTCGTCGATCACAGCGAGACCGTCGACAAGATGAACGCGAAATACGGCAAGCTCTATACCGCCAGCACCATC
>CALRLJ020000352.1:0-4268 GCA_943368635.1 Sediminibacterium ginsengisoli
CCACAGCATGAAGGCGACCGGGCGCTGGACCGATCAGCCGCGCACCAACCTGCTCGACGGCGGCGCGCCGTTCTATCGCACCTACGAATGCAAGGACGGCGGCCACATGGCGATCGGCGCGCTGGAGCCGCAGTTCTATGCCGAGCTGCGCCAGCTCGCAGGGCTGAGTGAAGATTGTTACGACGCGCAGATGGACCGCAAGGGCTGGCCAAATTTGCACGAAAAAATGACCGCGCTGTTCAAGACCAAGACCCGCGACGAATGGGCGGCGATTCTGGAAGGATCGGACGCTTGCGCGGCGGCAGTGCGCGGGCTGTTCGATGCGCCAAAGCATCCGCATCTTGCCGCGCGTCGGACGTTCATCGATCTCGACGGTCACGTGCAGCCAGCGCCCGCGCCGCGCTTCTCGCGCACGCCGTCTGCGGTTCAGGGGTCGCCGGCGGTGCCGCCGGTCGACGCTACCGAAATCCTTTCGCAGTGGTCGCAAGCAACTGCCGCGAAAGCCTCCTGAAGTCATCACGACTTATACCGATCCATAACTCAAGGAAACCACTTATGCAGCTCAAGGATGTTTCAGTACTCATCACCGGCGGCGGCTCGGGCCTGGGCGCGGCCACGGCGCGCGCGATGGCCGCGAAGGGCGCAAAGGTTGCCGTCATCGACATGAACAAGGAAGGCGCCGAGAAGGTCGCCGCCGAGATCAAGGGTCTGGCACTGGTCGGCGACATTTCGGAAGAAGCGCCGGTCAAGGAAGCCATCGCCAAGGCGGAAGCCGCGCATGGCATCATCCGCGTGCTGGTGAACTGCGCCGGCATCGGCGGTGCGGTGAAGACCGTCGGCAAGAACGGCGCTTATCCGCTCGATCATTTCACGCGCATTATCAAGGTGAACATGATCGGCTCGTTCAACTGCATCCGCCTCGTTGCCGAGCGCATGCAGACCGCGCCGCCGATCGGCGAAGAGCGCGGCATCTGCATCAACACCGCGAGCGTCGCGGCGTTCGACGGCCAGATCGGTCAGGCGGCGTATTCCGCCTCGAAGGGCGGCATCGTCGGCATGACGCTTCCCGTCGCGCGCGATCTCGCCTCGCTCAACATCCGTGTCATGACTATCGCGCCCGGCCTGTTCCTGACGCCGCTGCTGATGGGCCTGTCGGAAGAAGCGCAGAAGAGCCTCGGCGCGCAGGTGCCGCATCCGGCGCGTCTCGGCGATCCGAGCGAATACGCCAATCTTGCGGTGCATATCGTGGAGAACCCGATGCTCAACGGTGAAACGATCCGCCTCGACGGTGCGATCCGCATGGCGCCACGGTAGCGCCATGACCGCAACGCCTCTGCTTGTCGAGCACGCCGACGGTGTGGACTGGGTGACTCTCAATCGTCCGGACAGCCTGAACGCGCTCGACGACCAGATGGTCGATGCCTTGAATCAGTATTTCGGCGATCTGGCGCGCAACGCGCGCACCCGGATCGTCGTGCTGAAAGGCGCGGGCCGGGCATTCTGCGCCGGCCTCGATCTGAAAGAAGCGATGAGCCGGCGTCCGCCCGGCGCGCCGCCGTCAAGCGTCGCCGATGCGCTCGATCACCAGCGTTCGATTGCCGACATCGTGATGCTGATGCGGCGCTGTCCGCAGCCGATCATCGCGCTGGTGCAGGGGGCTGCCTCCGGCGGCGGCTTCGCGCTGGCGCTGGCTGCCGATATTCGCATCGCGGCGAAATCGGCGCGGATGAACTGCGCCTTCATTCGTCTGGGTCTCGGCGGCTGCGACATCGGCACCAGCTATTTCCTGCCGCGCCTGGTCGGCGTGTCGGTGGCCTCCGAACTGATCCTGACCGGGCGTTTCATTCACGCCGAGCGCGCGCACGCCGTCGGTCTGGTGTCCGAAGTGGTGGACGACAGCGAACTCGATGCTGCGGCCGCGCCCTACATTGATTCCATGCTGGGTGCATCGCCGCTGGGTTTGCGGCTCTCCAAGGAGTGCCTCAACATGAGTGTCGATGCGTCATCCATTGAAGCTGTGATCGCGATGGAAGACCGCAATCAGGTGCTGACCTCGCGGTCGGAGGATTTCAAGGAAGGCGTGCGCGCCTTTCTGGAGAAGAGGAAGCCGATCTACCGCAATCAGTAATTGCGAACGAACAAACAGAAGGCCTCACAAGGGGCCACGTTCAAGGGAGAAGCAAAGTGAACGCGGAGACGGCAGCAGTGCTCACGAAACCCGCATTCCGGAAGATCGACTGGTTGCCGCGCGACATCGCGGTTGATCGTCGGACCGATGGCGTGATCGTTCTGAAATCCCGGTATCCGCTTGATTCGTACGAGCCGCATATTCCTGCATCGGTCGCGAAATGGGCTGCCGCGCGTCCCGACCATATCTGGCTGGCGCAGCGCCGAGGCCCCGAGCGGCAATGGCACAAGGTGTCATACGGTGAAGCCAAGCGGACCATCGATGCGCTGACCCAGGCGCTGCTCGACATGAAGCTGCCCGCCGAACGTCCGGTCGCGATCCTGAGCGGAAATTCCATCGAACATGCGTTGATGACGCAGGCCGCAATGCAGGCACGGATTCCGGCCGCACCCGTGTCGCCGGCTTACTCGATGATGAGTCAGGACCATGCCAAGCTGAAATACCTGTTCGGTCTGGTGAAGCCTGCGGTGGTGATGGTGCAGGACGGGGTGATGTTCGAGAAGGCGCTCGCCGCGCTCGATCTCGATGGCGTGAAGGTGATCCATGTCGACCGCGCGCCCGCAAACATCGTAAGCGTCGCCTACGCCGATCTTGCCGCAACGAAGGTGACGCCCGCCGTTGCGGACTCCATCGCGCAGATCGCGCCGGATACGGTCGGCAAGCTGTTGTTCACGTCGGGTTCGACGGGAATGCCCAAGGCGGTCATCAACACGCAGAAGATGATGTGCGCCAATGCCCGGATGATGATGCAGGTGCGGCCGCGCCCGGATGACGCGCCGGATGGCGTCTATCTCGACTGGATGCCGTGGAATCACACCATGGGCGGCAACGCGCTGTTTAACGTCGCGCTCACCGAAGGCGGCACGCTGTATATCGACGACGGCCGCCCGGTGCCGGGCATGTTCGAGGAAACGCTGCGCAACCTGCGCGAGATTTCGCCGACCTATTACGCCAACGTCCCGGCAGGCTATGCGGCGCTGGCGGCGGTGATGGAAAAGGACGATGCGCTGTGCCGCTCGTTCTTCAAGAATCTCGGATTGCTCGCTTACGGCGGCGCGCGGCTGCCCGACGATCTTTATGACCGCTTCCAGGTGCTGGCAGTCCGCACCACGGGTGAGCGGTTCGTGTTCTATACCGGCTGGGGTTCGACCGAGACCGCGCCGACATCCACCGGCACCTATTGGGACACCGAACGCGTCGGGCTGATCGGCCTGCCGTTTCCCGGCGTCGAACTGAAAATGGTGCCGGTCGGCGCGCAGTACGAATTGCGGCTGCGCGGGGTCAACGTGACGCCGGGATATTACGGCCAGCCCGAACTGACGCAGAAGGCGTTCGACGAGGAAGGCTTCTACTGCATCGGCGATGCCGGTGTGTTCGTCGATCCGCAAGATCCTGCGCAGGGATTGATCTTCTCGGGCCGTGTGGTGGAGGACTTCAAGCTCACCACGGGTACGTTCGTTCTGGTCGGCTCATTGCGCACCGACGCCATCGCCGCCGCATCGCCGGTGATTCAGGATGCATTGGTCGCGGGACAGGATCGTCCGTTTATCGGACTGCTGGCATGGCCCAATCTCGATTCCTGCCGTCGGCTGATCGAGGACATGGACGCGTCGATGGATACCGTCGTGAATCATCCCAAGGTTCGCGCGCATCTGCGCGATGGGTTGCTGGCGCACAACAAGGCCTGCAACGCAACGAGCAGCCGCCGCGTTGTCCGTGCCATGCTGATGATCGAGCCGCCGTCCATCGACGGCAACGAACTCACCGACAAGGGTTACATCAACCAGCGCGCGGGGCTTGAACGCCGCGCGGCGCTGGTGAAGCAGCTTTATGCAGACCAGCCGGGACCGGACGTGATCGTGTTGGCATGAGAGGGCTGCAGGAAAGTTTGCCTCATCCTGAGGAGCGGCGTTTTCGCCGCGTCTCGAAGGATGGGCCACATACGCCTCATGGTTCGAGACGGCGCGAAGTGCGCCTCCTCACCATGAGGACCATGATGCATCAGACGCAGATTAAAGAAAGGCCACTCGTATGAACTTTGAATTCTCGGACGACCAGAAACAATTGCGCGATCAGGCAC
>CALRLJ020000353.1:0-4263 GCA_943368635.1 Sediminibacterium ginsengisoli
GATGAAGAAGGTCCAGCCTAACGCGGACTATGGACATCTCACGCTCGTGGGACATTCCAACGGCGGCGACATCTCGATGTATTTCGCCAAGATACATCCTGAAGAGGTGAAAAAGGTCGTGACGCTCGATAACCTTCGCGTCCCGTTCCTCACCGATGGCAAGTTTAAGATCCTCTCGTTCCGCTCGAAGGATCCGGTGTTCAAGGCTGACCCAGGCGTCGTCCCGGATGACGATACGTGCGAACAGTCGGGCATTACCGTGGTCAACACCGGCTTCCAGCACACCGACATGAGCGATCGCGGACCCGACAACGTGAAGACGTCGATTCAGGGTGTCCTCGATAAATTCCTGGAAGACGACAGCAAGCTCGGTCCGGTCGACACCAAGAAGATCGCCGTGCCGAAGCCCGGTCCGGTGGCCCAGGTTGCTCCTCCCATCAACTAGCGTTTAATCGCGCTGGTCTCGACGCCGGATGCTTGTCCGGCGTTCGCACGTTTGCGTGAGAACAATCCGATAGCCATCGACTTACTTCGAACCGCCACATTACGCTGCTGGCATGACTTCTGCTTGTTTGAATTCACCCAGTCATGAGGTGACAGTCATGGTCCACAGCAGCTTTTCCCGGTCTCCTGCAATCGCGCCTTCTTCGGATCATCGAACAATTCCACCTCCTGTCAGTGATGACGAATGTCTGTCGCGTCTGGCCAGTGCCGTCGCTGAACACGACGAACGCAGATTGGGCGAGGTTGTACGGCTCATTGGGCGGCTCGCAGTGCCTATCGAGTAGGGTCCGGTTCAATATCGGAGGTTTCCGGCGGTCAATGAATTGACCAGCCGCCCGGCGCGCTCCACATAAGACTCGCACCTAACCGCGAGCACAAATGACGCGCGATCCAACCATCCCAAAATCCGGCGAGCGGTCCGTCAAGAGCCGCGATCGCACTGTACCGGACACACAGGCCTCGGCGTCCGCGGACATTGCCGCGTTCGTCGCCAAGGCGCGCGCGATGACGCCGGGAAAGGCCGGCACGGGCCGGCTGATTTTCGCGCTCGACGCCACCATGAGCCGCCAGCCGACGTGGGACATGGCGTGCGCGCTGCAGGCCGACATGTTTCGCGAAGCGGGCGGCATCGGCGGGCTTGCCGTTCGTCTTGTTTATTATCGCGGCATGAATGAATGCCGCGCGAGCCAATGGATTTCCGACACCGCGCATCTCGCCAAACTGATGGGCAAGATCGACTGCCAGGGCGGGCAGACGCAGCTTGGCCGCGTTCTGTCTGACGCGCGGCGTGAGGCCGTTGCTTCGGGCGTGCGTGCCATCGTGTTCGTCGGCGATGCGATGGAAGAGAATGTGGACGCGCTGTGCGTCACTGCGGGCGAACTCGGCTTGCTCAAGGTGCCGTGTTTCATGTTTCAGGAAGGCAACGATCCGGCGGCGGAGGCGGCATTCCGCGAAATTGCGCGGCTGACGGGAGGCGCATGGTGCCGCTTCGACATGGGTTCGGCGGCACAGTTGCGCGAACTTCTCCGGGCTGCTGCTGCTTACGCTGCCGGAGGGCGGGATGCTTTGATGCGGCTGGCGAAGAACACCTCCGGGGCGGCGGCACTGCTCGGGCAAATGAAATAGCGATAGACCTCGGAAGCGGCGCAGTGCCAGCGGCAAAAATTCGCAGATGTGCGCGTTCCCCAAAGCGCGCTAGAGACATACATGAATCGATACCGGCCTAGCGTTGTGCGAAGCCGGTTTGAACGCGAAGAATGAACTGATCCATGCCAACCCTGATCGCAGGCATTGTCGCCGTCGCGCTGATCTATGTCGCCCTCAATATCGTCAAGGGCGCAGATCCGAAATGGCTTGCAAAAATCCTCCGCGCCGGCGGAGGCATTGTGACGCTGGCCGCAGCACTGTTTGTCGGCGCGAAGGGCGAGCTTGCGGTAGCAATCCCGCTCGGGATTTTCGGCGCCGGCTTGCTCGGCTGGTCGCCGTTCGGCGCCCAGCTCGGTTCTGCGTGGGGGAACTACGGCCCCGGCGCGTGGAAATCACAGGGGCAGAAGTCCCAGGTACGGTCCCAGTTTATAGAGATGACGCTCGACCACGATACCGGTGCGCTTGCGGGGGTGATTACCGCCGGACCCGAAGCGGGGCGCGTACTGGACGAATTCACGCTCGATGAGCTCATTGCTCTGGCGCGGGGGTTCGACGCCGAGAGTTGGGCTCTTCTGGAAAGCTATCTGGACCGCCGGTTTCCCGCCTGGCGTGAGCACGCGCAGGGCGAGGGGGCAAGCGGGGGTGGAGGCGAGGATCGCCGTGCGGCGTCTGGCGGAAAAATGACGGCGGAGGAGGCCTATCAGATCCTTGGCCTGAAGCCGGGAGCGGGGCGCGATGACATCAGCCGGGCGCACCGCGGACTCATGAAGAAACTTCATCCCGACCAGGGGGGCTCGACGTACCTCGCTGCCCGTGTGAACGAAGCCAAGGACACTCTTATTCGCAATCATCGCTGACTCCAGCACGCAACACCACGCTACAAGCCGCGAGTAGCCGTCTTCGTCTGTCGAATGCCCCTGCGGACGCCCGCCGTTGTCCGGCGTGATCGATCCCGCAGTTAATGTTTTAGAGACCAAGTCTTGAAAATTGGTTGCACGCGCAGGCCTGGCCGCAAAAAGTTACCTGCTGGTCCACTCGCAAAGAAAAAGCCCGCGGTTGAACCGCGGGCTTTGTTTCATCCGAAAAGCCGGATCTGACTTGGCGATCAGTTCCTGATGGCGATGCAGGAAATGTCGGAGCGCTTCAGCGTGCGGCATGCAGCTTCGGCGGATCCTTGATTGAGGCCGGCGAAGCGTGCGCGATAGAGAGTCTTGTTGCCCTTGGAGACCGTTTCGGTGAACGGATCGGCGTCGCTCAGGAGCTTGCTTGCGCTGCCGCGCGCCGCATTGAGGCGCTGGCGGGCTTCGCTCTCGCTCTCCAGAGCACCAACCTGAATGATCCAGCCGGTGCGGGTGACGGCCTTGATTGCGCCGTTGTGCTGGATGGCTTGTGCGGGTTGGGGAGCGGCTTGTAAGGCGGCCTGCTGGACCGGTGGTGGGGCGGTTTGTTGCTGTTGCGGCGCCGCCGGTGTCTGAAGGGCGACTGCCTGGGCTCCGAGCGTGCTGGGCGGTGCGCCGCGCGGCGAGGGATCGGCATAGGCCATCGTCTGCGCGTGCGGTGTCGATGAAGCAGGGGCGGAACCGATAATGCCTTGTCCGATCCCGTTGCTGGTATTGGGCTGGGCAGGAAGCGGGGCGGGGAAGTCACCGGCTGGCTGGGCGCTGGCAACCGGCCAGGGTTCTGCGCGACGATCGACCTTCGACTCAATTCTGGTTTCAGGCTTGGCTTCCGCCTTGGCGACAACTGTTTTTGAAGTCTCGGCGACGTCAGTCTTGCGAGGCGCGGGAATGGCGCTGGTCGCCACTGGAGCAGAGATGCCCGGCGCAGCGGACGCAACCTTGGTCTGACCCATGCGCACCTGAACCGTTCTGACGCGGACCGGCGTCATCGGTTCGTTCGATCCGGGGATGGCTGCGAAGGCCTGCGATGAAATCACGCCACTGGTGAGGGGGGCGGGCGCCGGCTTGTCTTGCTTCGGCTGGGCTTCAGCCTCGACCTTGACCTGTGCCACGGGCACGCGCGGTGCCGGCAGTGGAATGGGCTCTGAGGAGGTGGATGCGACCTTGATCGCGCCTTGCACCTGAACCGTCGGCGCTACGCGAGTTCTCGCCTCGGCTGCGTCGCTGTCGTCCGCGCTGGCGACCTTGGTGTCGCCGCCACGTTCGGTGATGGCCGCGACGGTGCGCCGGGTTGCGGCCTCGTCAAGGTGTTCGGCAAGCAGGTTGCGCATGATGGCATCGCGAGAACCGCCGCTGCGTCCGCCCATCACGACGCCGACCACGTAGCGGTTGCCGCGTTTCATCGAGGTGACGAGGTTGAAGCCGGAGGCACGGGTATAGCCGGTCTTGATGCCGTCCACGCCCTCGACACGGCCGAGCAGCTTGTTGTGGTTGCGGATCGAGCGGCCATGATAGTTGAAAGCTTCGGTCGCGAAGTAGCGATAATATTTCGGGAAGCGGTCCTGAATGGCGCGGCCGAGCGTGGCCTGATCGCGCGCGGTGGTGACCTGGGTATCATCCGGAAGGCCGGACGCATTTTTGTAAACCGTCTTGCTCATGCCAAGCGCGCGTGCCTTGCGCGTCATTGCCCTGGCGAAATCGTCTTCGTCGCCAC
>CALRLJ020000354.1:0-4255 GCA_943368635.1 Sediminibacterium ginsengisoli
GCCAGGAATTTACCGCGCGCATGCAGGCGGCCATCGAGGAAGCAACGGACCGGATCGTGAAGGCGGGCCGTGAGGAACAAGTGAGATTGATCGGTTTTTCCGCGCCAGCAGCGACATCTGTTCGCTGAAACGTCTGTCAGGTGAATGCAGTCGATCAGGTGTGGCGGTGCAAAGCGCCTTCGCCGTGCAGCAGCGCGGCGAGCCGATGCAGCGGCGCATCGCGCACGCCCTGCGCTTCCAGCGCAGTTACCGTAGCGATGACGTACTCGTCATTCGGACCGTAGGCGCCGTGACCCTGACGCACAAGCCGTAGCTGCTCGTCCATCGTCAGCCGCCCGGCATACTGATCGTGACTGCGGTCGGCGACATAGGCGAGGGCGCTGACACGTTGACGGGCATCGCCCTGAAGCCAGACCGAACGCAGCACTTCGCGATAGACGCCGGTCACCTGCTCGCGCTCGCGTAAATATGTGACGGTTGCCTTGCGCTGCGCGGCTGCTACCCGGAACGCGACACCCTGACAGGCGCCGCCGCGATCGAGTCCAAGGACCAGTCCGGGTTTTTCCGGCGTGCCGCGATGAACCATCGAATAGATGCAGAGTGAACGGTGCTCGCCGATCAGCCGCGCCCTCTTTTGCTCGATAAAGGCAAATCCCGGCTTCCAGATCAGCGATCCGTAGCCGAACACCCACAGGTCACCCTCGGGAAACTCCGATTCAGAAAGGATTTTTGCGGCCATAATTGTGTCTACCAGGGAATCACGCCTACCAGTCCGCTGTCGCATGTGCAACTGATGGGCCTACAATCTTATGGACTGCAACCAGATGGACTCCAGCGCGATTTGCGCGAACAGTGCACCTCTCAATCGCCCGATTCAGATGATCTAGGTTTTCTTATGCAGACATCGCCAATTGTTCCTCGCAGCCGTCTCTGGCCTGTTTTCGTGATGCCGGTTCTGGTGCTCGTACTGGCCGCGGCGTGGAGCGGGTTCTGGTTCTATGCAGCGTCCCATGTCGACGAGAAGTTCGATGAATGGCGTGCGCGTGAGGCCAAATCCGGCCGGACTTACGACTGCCTCCATCGGGCGGTTGGAGGTTTTCCGTTCCGTCTTGAAGTCCGGTGCGACGGTGCCAGCGTTTCATTGATGTCGCAGACGGCAGAGCAGGCCGCGAGCAAGATACCAATGGTCGCGGTGCTGCAGCGGATTCTTGTCGTCGCACAGGTCTACGATCCCACGAAAATCATCGCTGAATTTACCGGCCCGGCAACAGTCGGCGAACGCGGTGCCGGTCCGGCAGTGCTGGCGAAGTGGAAACTTGGCCGTGCGAGCATTTTCGGTTTGCCCACCGCGCCTCAGCGGTTCTCGCTGGAGTTCGACGAACCGGTGCTGGAGCGGGTAACCGAGCCTGGACGGGTGTCGTCGCCATGGCTGCTTGCCAAACATTTTGAACTGCATACGCGGCTGCTTGAAGGTTCGTTCGACAATCGCCCGGTGCTGGAATCGGCGGTTCAGTTCACCGCAGCGAGCGTGCAGGGTGTTCATCCCATTCTCGTCGAACCGTTCGATGCCGACATCCGCGCTCAGTTGCGGGGCTTGCAGAATTTCGCGCCGAAGCCATGGCCCGAGCGGTTCCGGGAAATTCAGGCCGCGGGTGGCCGGCTCGATTTCACCCAGTCGCGTGTCCAGCAGGGTGAGACGATTGGCGTGGCTTCCGGTTCGCTCGGGATCACGCCGAACGGTTACCTCGATGGCGAATTAACGATGACGGTCGCCGGGATTGAGCGCATCGTCTCGCAACTCGGTATCGACAAGCTGCTGATGGATGAAGGCGTGCAGCAATCAGCCGTCAATCGGATCGCGCCCGGCGTCAGCGCGCAGGACGTCAACAAGGTGATCGGCGCGCTCGACCGCATGATTCCGGGATTGGGCAATGTCGCACGCAAAAACGCCAACGCCGGCGTGGTTGCAGGGATCAACCTACTCGGTCAGGCCTCGACGCTGGAGGGGAAGCCGGCGCGGGCCTTCCCGCTGAAATTCACCGAAGGCGTCATGTCGATCGGCCCTTTGAAGATCGCGCAGACGCCACCGCTGTTTTGAAAGTTATTTCCCGTCCGGCTTCGGCAGGTTCGCGTGCTTGCGGCCGAAGTCAGGGTCGGCGGTTTCCTGACCGAGGCTGACGATGCCCCGGCGGATCGCGCGGGTGCGCGTGAAATGTTCGAACAGCGCCTCGCCGTCGCCACGGCGGATTGCGCGGGTGAGCTTCGAAAGATCTTCCTGAAACGCGCCGAGCATTTCCAGCACGGCATCCTTGTTGGCGAGAAACACGTCGCGCCACATGGTTGGATCGGACGCTGCGATACGGGTGAAATCGCGGAAACCGCCCGCGGAGAATTTCAGCACTTCCGCCTGCGTCACATCTTCAAGCTCGTCGGCGGTGCCGACAATGGTATAGGCGATCAGATGCGGCAGATGGCTGGTGACGGCGAGCACCAGATCGTGGTGATCGGCGCCCATGGTTTCCACGTTGGCGCCGAGCGCGCGCCAGAACTCCGCGAGTTTCTCGACCGCAGCGGGATCGGCGTCCGGCGGCGGCGTCAGGATGCACCAGCGGTTGATAAACAGTTCGGCGAAGCCTGAATCGGGACCGGAATGTTCGGTGCCCGCGACGGGATGCGCCGGAATAAAATGGACAGTCTTCGGCAGATGCGCAGCCATGTCCCGTAGCACCATGCCTTTCACGGAGCCGACGTCGGACACAATCGCACCCGGTTTGAGATGCGGCGCAATTTCCGCCGCCACCGGTCCACAGGCGCCGACCGGGATGGACAAGATAACGAGGTCGGCGTCTTTCACGGCCTCTGCGTTTGTGTCCACCACGCGATCGACGATGCCGAGTTCCTGCACGCGCGCACGGGTCGCAGGCGAGCGTGCGGTGGTTACGATCTCGCCAGCAAGTCCCTGGGCGCGTGCTGCACGCGCAATCGATCCGCCGATCAGGCCGAAGCCGATCAGCGCGATCCGCCCGAAGAGTGGTTCAGCGCTCACGTCTGCCCCATGAATTCGGCGAGAGCCGCGACCACCAAGCGGTTGGCTTCCTCGGTGCCGACGGTCATGCGCAGCGCATGCGGCAGCTTGTAGTTTTTCAGCGCGCGCAGGATCAGGCCGCGCTTGGTCAGGAACGCGTCGGCCTCGTCGGCGGTCTTGCCCTTCTCCAACGGGAAATGGATCAGGATGAAGTTCGCAGCGCTCGGCGTTACGTCGAGGCCGAGCTTGACGACTTCGTCGGTCAGCCACGCACGCCACATCTCGTTGTGCGCGCGGGATTTATCCTGATGCGCAGTGTCTTCCAGTGAGGCGATAGCCGCATCCGAAGCCGGTGTGCTCACATTGAACGGGCCGCGGATGCGATTGACGGCGTCAATGATATTGGCCGGACCGTACATCCAGCCGACGCGCAGCGAGGCGAGACCGTGAATCTTCGAGAACGTCCGCGTCATCACCGTGTTGTCGGTGGTGGCGACCATCTCAATCCCGGCCTCGTAGTCGTTGCGTGCGACGTATTCCGAATAGGCAGCGTCGATCACCAGCAGCACATGCGAGGGCAATCCGGCGCGCAGCCGCTTGACCTCGTCGAACGGGACATAAGTGCCGGTCGGGTTGTTCGGGTTCGCCAGCCACACCAGCTTGGTGCGCGGCGTGACGAGATTCAGGATCGCATCGACATCGGCGGTGAAATTCTTCTCCGGCGCGATCACGTTGGTTGCGCCGTTCGCCATGGTGGCGATCGGATAAACCAGAAAGCCATGGGTGGTGTGGATCGCCTCGTCGCCGGGAGCGAGATAGGTATTCGCCAGATAGTTCAGCAACTCGTCCGAACCCGCGCCGCAGATGATGCGGTCGGGATCGAGGCCAAAGGTGCGCCCGATGGTTTCTCGCAGCGCGCGCGAGGTGCCTTCCGGATAATCCTCCAGATGATCGGCGGCGGCCTTGTAAGCCTCGATGGCTTTCGGCGATGGCCCGAGCGGGGTCTCGTTGGCCGAGAGCTTGAACACGCGGCCGGTCATCCCCGCGCCGCTTTTGCCCGGCGTGTAGGGTGCAATATCGAGAATGCCTGGATTCGGCACAGGACGTGACATCGACTCAACTCCGAAAGAAACTTATTTGGACGCAGTGGCTGGCGGCACCGTATAGCGCGTTGCATGGCTCCCGACGAGGGCCGATGAGCGCACGGATGCCCCCGCCGCAACCAGCGCA
>CALRLJ020000355.1:0-4226 GCA_943368635.1 Sediminibacterium ginsengisoli
GTGATGATCATGTCATCGACACGACCGGTGACGAACAGATCTCCGTCGTCATCTCTAAAACCTGTGTCGCCCGTGAAGTACCAGCCGTTGCGCAACGATTTGGAGTCGGCGTCGGGGCGGCGCCAGTATCCGTCGAACGACTCGTCCCCCGCGAGCAGCGCGACGATTTCACCCTCCTCGTTGGGAGCGGCGGCATCCTCGACCGATGTAGCGTTCAGCCTGACAACCTTCACATGCTGGTTGATGCCAGCCTTGCCGGCGGATCCGGGCTTCGCCACCGCATCCTGATCGATAGTAAAGGTATAAATTTCCGAACTGCCGTAGTGATTGACGAAAAGGTCAGGTCTGAAGGCTTCATTCAGCTTCTTCAGCAGACCATCGGTCATCGAGGCGCCGGCAAAGCCTAGCTTCCTCACGCTTGAGACGTCCCGCTTCGCGAACTCATCATGATAAACGAGGTCATGATAGAGCGTCGGAACGAGATACAGGTTGGTGATCTTCTCCGATTCGATGATAGCAAGGGCCTGCTGTGCATCGTAGCGGGGAAGGCAGACATATGTGCCGCCGATCAGTGACATCGCGATCAGCGACCTCACGCCCATGGTGTGATACAATGGCATCACCCCCAATGTGAGCTCATAACGCCCGTAAAGATTCTGTGCAACATGAGCGACACCGGCCGCACGCTCCGCACGATGCCGCCGAGGCACCCCCTTTGGCTTGGACGTTGTACCGGAGGTGTAGAGCATGATCGACCAGGCATCCGCACCGACGCGCGACGTGATGTCCTGAAAATCGGACGTTATCATATCGGCAAAGGCGAAAGCTTTTCCGCCGCGACTTACGTCGTCTCCGACGGAGATGCATTGCAGTCCGGATACCAGGCCGGACTCCGAAACAGCGTCCGCTGAGACATCCTGATAAGCCAGTGCGCAGGCCTCCGAATTCTCGATGCAGAAATCGAGTTCGTTCGCCTTGGCGCGCCAGTTGATCGGCGTGATGACGATTCCGGAAAGTTGGCAAGCCCAGTAGATCGTCGCCGCTTCCCATCTGTTTTGCAAAACGGTAATAAGATGATCACCCGGCTTGAGGCCAATCCTGTCGAACGAGGCGACGACGGATGCAATCTTGGCATACCATTGGCGGTAGGTCAGACGAAGGTCGCCATCCACGATTGCGACTGCATTCGGATCACGTGCGACACTGGCGATAAAGCTGCTTCCAAGATCAAGCATCGGTCTTCTCGTTCGTTGGGCTTCTCGCAAGTTCTGCCGCAGCTTCAAGCGCGGCGCGAACGATGGGCGTATATCCCGTACACCGGCAAAGATGACCGCTCAGCAAATCGCGAATTTCGTTCTCATTTGGCAACGGGTGATGACGTAGAAAATGATCCAGCGACATCAGGATTCCGGCGGTACAGAAGCCGCATTGCAGCGCGTGGTGCCGCCGGAAAGCCGATTGCAAAATACCGAGTCGGTCGGCCCATGGGGCAAGACTCTCGATCGTGCGCAAATCGCAGCCGTCGGCCTGCACCGCAAGCGTCAGGCACGCGCGTGTCAGCACGCCGTCCATCGTAATCGTACACGCACCGCAGACGCCGTGTTCACATCCCACATGCGTTCCAGTCGCACCGACCTGTTGACGCAGAAAATCCGTCAACAACATCCGGGGCTCGGCATTGCCCTGCGCCGGTTTGCCGTTCAGCGTGAAACGCACTGAGTGACGGTGATCGGACGGCAATCGACTCATTGCAGCACCTCCCGCACCAGATCCCTGCCGATGTTGCGGACAAGATCGCGGCGATAGCGCGCGGTCGCGTGGACGTCGTCCCGAGCCTCAAGCTCATAGGCGAAGGCATTGAGCGCATCATCGAGAGCGCTGCCTTCCAGACGCGGCCAGTCTCGTGCCGTTGGCACATCGGCCACCCCGCCAACGGCAAGCCGTACACCTGTCGGCGTCGCCACCGCGGCACAGGCTGCGATAGCGAAGTCACCATGCCGGCGTGCAACCTCACGAAACGCGCAGCGTGCCGTGCCCGCGGGGAAAGACACCGCCTCGATCAATTCATCGTTGGCGCGGCCCGTCACCATCATCCCTGCGAAGAAGTCCTTTGCCGGCAACTGCCGCCGTTTTTTGACGCTGCGCAGGTGAACCTCACCGCCGAGTGCGATCAGGGCGAGCGGCATTTCCGCGCTGGGATCGGCATGCGCGATCGACCCGCAAATAGTGCCGCGGCTGCGTGTCTGCGCGTGACCTGTCCATGGCAATGCCAATGCGATCAGCGGCAATGTCACGGCGAGTTCCGGCCACGCCAACAGCGCCGCCTGCCGGACACCCGCACCGATTGTTACTCGGCCAGCCTTGTTCCCAATGCGATCCAGTTCGCTCAGCCGCATGATGTCTATCAGGGTTTTGGGCTTTGCGAGGCGCATATTCAGCATCGCCATCAACGACTGACCGCCGGCGATGATCCGCGCATCACCGCCTTCCCTGGCGAGAGTTTCGAGCACCTCACCGAGCGTTTCGGCGCGGACATAATCGAAAGCCGCCGGCTTCATGACGCCCGCCCGAACAATCGCCGTAATCGGCCCAGCAGCGATTGCGAACCGCCGCCAGATCCCGAACCACCACCGGCCTGACGCGCGAGCGCCGCGAAGAATTGCCCGATGATCACGCGTGTCGCACCATCGAGCAGCCGGCCGCCGATACTGGCAACCTTGCCGCCAATGGCCGCATCGTAGACGTAGGTCATGCGCGTGCCGCCTTCGCCGTCCGGCGTCAGCGTGATGCGTCCCTCACCGCCGCCAAATCCGAGCGCCCCCTCCGCCGTTCCTCCCAGCGTCACCGCGTGCGGCGGATCGAGATCGGACAGTTTCACGTTGGCGCGGTAACGGCCGGTGACAGGTCCGATGCCCAGCGTCACGTCAGCGCGAAAATGAGTATCCGATACTTTCTCAACGCTCTGGCAGCCGGGAATGACAGCCTTCAAAGTTTCGGGATCGAGCAGCATGTCCCAGACTCGCTCCGGCGGCACGCCGACCGATGCGCTCCCCTCGCCGCGCAAACGCCGGTCATTGCCGCCGGTCTTTGGCATCGCCAGGAAACGCCCTGCAGGCGCAGCGGGTTCGGCGCCGCGCACGATGTCCGCGAGCTTTGCAGGCACCAGCGGCAGAACAATATCGTTCACTCCCAATGCATCGGCGACTGCATTCGCAATGCAAACCGGCGTAGACATGCAGTTGCCTTCGCCAACCCCCTTCGAGCCGAGCGGCGTGAAGGGCGACGGCGTTTCCATGTGAAGGATGAGAGGTTCAGGAACTTCCATGGTGGTGGGCAACAGGTAGTCGGCAAATGTGCCGGTTAGGTAACTGCCATCCGGTCCGTAGGCATATTCCTCGTAAAGCGCAGCACCCAGCGCCTGGGTAAAGCCGCCACGAATCTGGCCATCGACCATTCCCGGATGCAGAATCGTTCCGCAATCGTGCATCGTCACATAGCGGTCGATCCGCGTCTCCAGTGTTGTGCGATCGATCTCGACGCCGCAGAAATCGAAAATGAATCCGTGGCACAACGATGAATTGATCAGGTCGTTGTCGTCGGGCGCGGTCAATTCCGGCGGTGTCCAGAACACGGTCTCGCGGATCGCGCTGCCCATTTCGTCCGGCAGCGATCCCGGCGACCAGTGACTCAGTGCGGCCAGGCGTGAAAACGCAACCTGGTTTTCAGGATTATGTCTCGACGATACGTTGCCGCCGGCAAAAACGATATCCGACACTTCCACGTTCAACTGACTGGCGGCAATCCGGCCTAGCTTTGCAGCGAGCCGCTGGGCCGCAAGTTTAGCGGTCCCCGCAACGGCTGGCGCGAACCGGCTGGCATAGTTGCCGGACGCGATCGACCAAGCATCCTTCGCCGTGTCGATCTCGGTATTGACGCGAATATCCTTGGGCGCGAGGCCAAATACATCCGCGACCACCTGCGACAGCACGGTCCGATGCCCCTGCCCCTGAGGAACCGACGCGACATGAACCGAGACGCCGCCGATCGGATCGAGCGTCACCGTTGCCGTCGCCTGCGCGCCGTTTTTCGGACCCGCCTTGCGACGCTCTGCCGCCGTAAGCACGGTCGTGATATAACCCATATTCGAAACGCTCGGTTCAACCACTGCGGTATAGCCGATGCCGTAGAGCCGACCTTCCGCACGCGCCGCATCACGCCGCGCCTTC
>CALRLJ020000356.1:0-4208 GCA_943368635.1 Sediminibacterium ginsengisoli
AACGGAATCGCTACCCGCCGACTGGTATTCAAGGCCTGTCTTGCCTGACTGGTGGTGAAGGGTTGCGGCAGTTGCGCCAGCGTCTTGATCGCGAGCGCGGGCGCGGAAGGCAGCAGCACGATACCTCCCTCAAGGCGGAACACCCGTTGAGCGCGCTCGGCTGCGGCCAATTCGCGGACCCCCAAGCCGAGGGCAGCCAGTTCGTCGATCTTCGGTGCGAGGAAGGGATTCGCGAGCAGCCGCGCCTCGAGCTTGGCCACGCCGGCCTCGGCACGCCCAAGCTCGGCGCGGACTCGCGGTAGCCGGACGTAACCATTGTGCTGCTCGAGTCCGGCATCCACGACGAGCTGATCGATGAAGTGCGCTGCGGATAAACCAAGGGCGTCGCGCATGGCCCCTTGCGATACGCCGGGCGTGAGCTGGTCCTGCTGGGCGTCGTTCTCTACCAGAGCGCGCGTCTGCCGCCGCCACTCGTCATATGTGGGAAGGTGTACCCACCAGCCGCCTAGTTCACGGACCTCGGGTGGCGGTGCCGCACCGGGACTCACCAGGCCGATCCGGCGAAGGTATTCCACCTCGACGGCGCCCCGGCTGGCCACCTTGGCCAGCACGTCGCCCTCGGGTGGCATGGCGGTCAGCGTTTTTCCCCGCCTGGTACCATCCCCGCGGCGTTGCAGCCGCTGTGGATCTGGATCCAGTACACTGACGCCGCCGAGCACGAGATGACGTGCCGGATCGCGGAGCAGCAGCCGATCGCCTACAATCAGCGGCAGCGGCCAGTCGAAAGTGATCCGCGCGTGCTCGGCGTCGAAGCTGCGCAGCCGGGCCGGCACGGCCGCCGTCCCAACATGCACAGTGAGTTGTTCAGACACCTCGTCGAGCGCCGCGCCGCCGATGCGGCGCACATCGGCGACTGTAGCCATGAACCAGGCACCCGGTGCGATCAGTGCCTGGCCGCGAGTGACGTCCCCAGCGGACACACCGCGCAGGTTGACCGCGGCCCGGTTCATGGGGACGAGGGTATCGGCAGGCGAGTCCCGCGATTCCAAAGCGCGGACGATGACCTCGCGCGGCTCCCGCCCTTCGCCAACCACCACGAGCCGGTCATCCTTGGTCAGCGTACCGGCGACGAGAGTGCCTGTGACAACCGTGCCCGCCCCAGAGGCGCTGAACGAGCGGTCGATCCACAGTCGGAGCCGACCGTTTGCGTCGGGCGCGGGCGCTTTGGCCAGGACGTCGTCGAGAACCTGCCTGAGCTTGTCCAATCCGGTGTTCTGCACGGCCGATACGGCGACCGCCGGTGCGTCGCGCAGACCAGTCTGCGCGAACTCGCTGTGAGCACGCTCGATGGTCGCCGCCACGAGGTCGGGCGCGCGGTCGGCCTTGGTCACAACGATCAGTCCGTGGCGGATGCCAAGCGCTGCGATGGCATCGCGGTGGTCGGTGGATTGCGCCGACCAACCTTCGTCGGCAGCCACGACGAAGCACACCACCGGTACCGTCGCCAAGCCGGCCAGCGCATTGCGGATGAATCGCCCATGGCCGGGTACGTCCACGAAGGCGACCTCCCGGCCGGAGGGCAGAGTCGTCCAGGCGAACCCGAGGTCGATGGTAAGCCCGCGCCGGCGCTCCTCTTTCCAGCGGTCCGGTTCCATCCCGGTCAGCACCCGGACCAGGGAGCTCTTGCCGTGGTCAACGTGACCGGCCGTCGCGACGACGTGTGTCGTCATCGCTCGTCGCGCGCACCGCCGGCCAGCTCGGCGGCGTCGGGGTTGCAACGATTGGCGGAGGCGGACAGGAATCGAACCTGCCAGACCGAGTTACTCGGTCTCACCGGTTTTGAAGACCGGGAGGACCACCAGGAACCTAAACGCCTCCAAGCGCTCTCACATCGAATTCTCATCTCGCCGAGCACTCTCTGTTGAAGACATATGTCTAGCCGATGCACAAGTGCGAACACAGGGCAGCAGGCGGCACCATTCATCTGCCAGAGTCAAGTTTGGCGATTATGCCCTTGCGGTCGAGGAAGAGAAGCAGCAAATCGCGACTAACGCTGTTGTCGCGGACCATTGAGTATTTCCTGCTAGACTTGCTGTCAGGTGCTTTCATGGTGAGGCGAGGCCGCATCGAGATTGTGTTTGCGAGCTTGCGTATCAAGATTCAAGGCCATTTCGCCATTCTGAAATCGCCATCGCAAGGAAATCACGGACAACTCAGGATAGGCTCAGACATAAGAAATGCCCAATTTTATTGATTTCGACAACTGTGGAACAATCCACAATCCACAATTCGCGGATCGCTGGATTTGTTCCCTGTTAAGCTACTCAGGGAAATCACCGGAAGTCGCTGCGGGACAGCTGCTTCAGCGGGGCTCCAAGCCCGAATTAACCGGAGCGCTTTCGTCGGTCCGGGCCATCCGGCCCTTCGAGAGGTTAGATCGGAATCCGCTGCCGGATTTTGATCCGCGCCCCCTACGATTGGGGCGAACGTCGCTCTACACCGCCAGCTGTTTCCTCGCGTTTCACTTCCGGAAACAGCCACATCGCAAACACCATGAAGAACCCAAGGAACGCCACGAGATATTGAATACGATCATGGCCGAGGGTGTGTTGCATGTAGAACGCAATAATCGCCACAAGAGCGACCACAAAAGATAGCGCCAGTTTTATTTTTACAGGCATCGGTTGTTTCTCCCGTCGTTGCGACGATACATCACGACAAAGCTGCCAGCGCAAGGCCGCCAACCCTGGCGAGGACAGCCAGCGTTAGCGCTTGAATGCCGACAAGTATGGACAATCCGGTTGTCGCGTTAGGCAACGGCCATCGCCATTCCTCGATCAGCGCAGGCGCAAACAGGAAGACGAGTCCGCTGACGACGATGAGCGTTGTCCACCGCAATTCGAGATATCCGTAAAGCCCCGTGGCAACCAGTAGCATGCCGAGCAAAACAACATTGCCGATAATCAGCGCCGTGGCGGCGGGGGACTTTGCCGTATCGGAACGGGCTTGAAGCGGGAACATGCCGGCGACGATCAGGAGTGCGACGCCGCCCACGGTGGCGAATCCAGCAAACCAAATGAGCGATAGCCAGTTCGGCTCGATTGCGTTCATGCCGGATCTCCCTTTAACCCAACCTCACTTATTCCGCAGGTGTGGCGTATCCTGTGCTTCGGTCCGCGACCTCGGGCTTGGGCGTACGTGAGGTCTTGCGCATGTTCTTGCGGATATAGCGCGTGCTGTAGCCGTTAAAGATATGGCCGATCAGGCCGCGGTCGAGATCTGAAGTGCCAAACAGCCAGTCCATGATTGGGAATGTCAGATTCATGTTTCGCTCCATCATGATCGACTGATTGTGATGGGCTGCGTGATGACGCCGGATGGTGTTGACGAAAGGCATGTTGCGCACAAACCAGTTCTCATCGACATGGCAGCAGAAATGCATGAATTCGTAGATGAGGTACATCGATGTCGTGGTGCAGATCAGCAGCCAGCCGACATTCGGTGAAACGAGCCAGCCCAGCACCAGCGCTGGTGGAATCGACATCAATGTGAAGGTCACGAGCGCGTACGGCGGGAAGAAAGTGACGCGCCAGTCGTTGTGGTCAGCGAAGCGCATCTCTTCTTCGGTGAAGAACTGATGATGCATCAGCGTGTGCCGATTGTAGATCGCACGGAAAGCTTTGATTTGCGACGGGCGATGCATAACGAACCGGTGAATCCACCACTCAAAGAAATTCGCGGCCAGGAAGGTGATTGGGACGATCAGCCACTCCCACCACTGAACGTGACCGATATTGGCGACATAGACCGAGAGGGCGGTGACCCCGATGACATAAATGACGAAGGCGTGCAGCCAGCCATTATACCAGCCAGCGATACGGTCTCGGTAAGTGGCCCGGTACTTTCGTTGCCGGTCCGTCATTGGGCTTGTAGTGAGTTCCATGGCGCCATTTCCCTCAATTTTGGAGCGGCCGGTGACTTAACCGGGCTTGTTCGCATCTGATATATCACCAATCTATTAGCGGGGCAATGGCTCGCTGAAGGACGTCACACAGAGAAATCACTTGCTGAAATGCATCTGATATATTTATGGTATGGCAATAGCGCACGACAGATGCGCCTGAAATACATGGGAGGATACCAATGAAGCTCACTCGCCGCGCGTTTTCAAAACTAGCCGGAGCCGGCGTTGCCGCCGCTGCGGCGCC
>CALRLJ020000357.1:0-4186 GCA_943368635.1 Sediminibacterium ginsengisoli
CGCCTCACCCTTCGCAAGCGTTGCGTCTGCCGCGCGGGCCTGCTCACGCGCCTGCTCCGGCGTCTCCAGCACGTAAGCATTAAGGACACGCGCCTTTTCCATCGCGGCCAGATGCGCGTCGGTCAGTTCCAGCGCCGTGAAGGATTTCTGCACGAGGCCCTCGCGGGCATCGGCGAGTGTCAGTGAAGTCAGATCAGTCATTCATTCTTCAATCGGATCGCAGTGAAAGGGAGACTTGTTCTTTTTGGGTTTGGCCGCCTCGGCCTCGAGCATGTCGATCACCGCGTCCATCGCCTTATCGGGATCGGCTTCCTTGCCCTGCCGCTCCATCTCGTCGAGATAGACCATATAGGCCGCGTAAGCCTTCTCGTCGCTGCACAACAGGCACATGGCATTTGCCTCGGGGTTTATTCGACGACCTTGGGCACTAGGAAGAAATGGTCTTCGGTCGCGGGCGCATTGGCGAGAACCTTGGCCGGGATTTCACCGTCGCTGACAACGTCCGCGCGCTTCTTCATCTCCATTGGCGTCACCGAGGTCATTGGTTCGACGCCATCAATATTGACCTCGGTCAACTGCTCGACGAAGGCCAGCATCGCGTTCAGTTCGCCCTGCAGATGCGAAACCTCGTCTTCCTTGACGGCAATGCGCGCAAGGTGCGCGATCCGGCGAACGGTGGCAGCATCGACTGACATATTCTGGAAACTCCGAACGACTGCACTCAGCCGCCCTCATAGAACATTCGGCGGGGATCGCCAACGCCAAATAAGTCGCGAAGGGAGCGCCTTCGATAAATTAGTGAAATAAACTCAATAGCTTGCAGAACAAACGATGCGGCAGCCAAGAACGCGTTACGTGGCCCGCGAACGGCCCTCGCGCATCACGTCGAACGGAGACCGATTGTCTTCGGCGAACAAGGTGATCGCACATTGGATGTGCTCGACGCCCTGCCCGGTCATGGTGAAGGGCAATAGCAGGCGCTCATAGTGCACCACCTCGCCGTTCGCATTCTGCACCGGCGTCGATGTGAACGCCGGGATGCGCCGATCCACCACCGCACGGTATACCTTTATGCCGCGCTCACGCACCGCAGGCGCCATCACCTCGTCGAGGAACAGGCCGGTGCAATCGCGATTGTGCATCTTGTTGAAGTCCGTCCCCTGAAACCGGATCAGGTAGGAAGGCTCGCTGGCGCGCCAGACCACATCAAGCAGCATCAGTTTGTCGCGGACGCGTTCGAGATCGTAGCCTTGCACCGATGCGGCGTCAGGGAGTTCAGCGGCGCCCTTCAGGCGCTCCCACAATTTCAGCATCCCTATTTGCTGAACGCAGCGAATTTGGCCGCGACCTTCGAAATCGACAGTGTCTTGAATATTCAACGGAACTTCCAGCAGACAGGAACGGCACAGCGCGGCTGCGAGCATTTAGCAGGCGCAATGCAGGTATCAACAGTCCGCCATCGGGTTTATTCCGCCAAGCCTCTCATTCGATCGAGTGCTTCGGCAGCCATCGCGCGTGTAAGTTCCACCGCGCTGATCTGACGCTTGAGTGCGACCGACTGACCGGCCCAGAGGTTGGTGAAATCGACACGGCCGAGTTTCTCGGCGGCGACCTTCAGTGGAACAAGTGCCGTCGCCGCATGCGGAAACGCCGGCGCGTCGGGCGACACCGGCCCAACCTCGCGCATCGCACGGTTGGCGACGCCACGCGCCGGGCGGCCCGTCATGACGTTGGTAATGACGGTCGACTCATCAGTCGCACTCGCCAGCGCAGCACGTCCTCCGGCACTCACCTTCGAGTCGAGCGTATGGAGATATGCAGTTCCGATCTGTACGCCTGACGCACCGAGCGCAAAAGCAGCCGCGATCCCCCGCCCATCGGCGATGCCGCCCGCAGCGATCACCGGCACGCGCACCACGTCCACCACTTGCGGCACCAGCGACATGGTGCCCGGCTGCGAAGCAATGTTCTCGGTCAGGAACATACCGCGATGGCCGCCAGCTTCCGCGCCCTGCGCAATGATGACATCGGCGCCGTTCTGCTCAAGCCAGACCGCTTCCTTGACGATTGTCGCGGAGCCGATGACGACGGACCCCACCGCCTTGACGCGCTTCAGCAGCGTCTTGTCCGGCAGGCCGAAATGAAAACTCACCACCTCAGGCTTCAGCTCTTCGACCAGTTCGCACATCTGCGCATCGAACGGCGCGCGATTGGCCGCCTGAACGATCATGCCGGGATCGAGTCCCAGCTCCTTGTAGTAAGCCTCAAGCCGCTTGCGCCACCCGGCTTCGCGGGCTGGATCGGTCTCGACTGCGGTATGGCAAAAGAAATTCAGATTGACCGGCGCCCCGACGCGCTGGCGGAAAATACTGATCTGCTCGCGCGCCTTCTCAACCGACAGCATGGCGCATGGCAATGACGCCAACGCGCCGCCTTCCGCAGCACCGATCATAATATCGACATCCTGAACACCCGCCATCGGCGCTTGAACGATTGGAACGTCAATTTTGAAAAGGTCGAGAAGTCTGCGGTCAGGCCACATGGTTGTCTCTTCATGATGGGAGGCGTGGCATCGTTGCCGGCGGCCTCTGGCCTAACATATCTCGCGGTAACGTTGCTATGCGCCGATAGTTCGTTTGAGATGCCAGCGTCGCAAGGCGACCACGGCCCAGATCGCCTCGACCAGCCCGAACGGCCACGCGCCCTGCAAGAAACCGTAAATCGAGCCGAATACACAGGCCACCGCAAATCCTGCAATGAACCAGGGACTGCGGTCTTCTAACGCATAACAGACCAGCATTGCCGTTACGGCGAACAATCCGAATAATGTCAGTCCGTCCATCGCCCCGCCTATTCCCGCTTTGCAACGTTTGTATCCCGCGTGATAAGCGAAGCAATGCCTGCTTCCATCTTACCGCTGATCGAGGCCGCCGCGCTCTGGCCCGCACGAGGCGCCCTGATCGGGCTGGATCTCGGTACCAAGACCATTGGGGTCGCGGTGTCCGATCCCGACCGCAAACTCGCCACCGGCATCGAGACGATCCAGCGGAAGGCCTTCACCGCCGACGCGAAGCGGCTGCTGGCACTGTCCGGTGAACGCCATGTCGTGGGCTTCATTCTCGGGCTCCCCGTCAACATGGACGCCAGCGAAGGCCCGCGCGCGCAATCGACGCGCGCGTTCGCGCGAAATTTCTCCAGGCTGACCCATCTGGCCATTGGTCTGTGGGACGAACGCCTGTCCACCGTCGCGGTCGAGCGCGAACTGATCGGCCTGGACATGAGCCGCGCCAAACGCGCCAAGGTGATCGACGAACACGCCGCAATCTTCATCCTGCAAGGTGCGCTGGATCGGCTCGCGACATTGCGCAAGGCATCGGGAGAGCACTGACCCATGCTGACGATCATTACGGCCATCGTCCCGATCTTTCTGTTGATCGTGATGGGCTTCGTTCTGCGGCGCATCCTTATCAAGGAAGAGAGTCATTGGGTTGGCACGGAGCTGCTCGTTTATTACGTGTTGTTTCCAGCACTCCTGTTCCGGACACTCAGCCGCGCGAAACTTTCGGAAGTTCCGCTGTTCGGTGTCGGCGGAGCGTTGCTGATTGCCGTCCTGTTGATGGCAACGCTTTGTCTCACGTTGCGGCCGCTCTTGATGAAGCGGCTTGCGGTGAGCGGTCCGTCATTCACCTCCGTCTTCCAGTGCTCCTGCCGGTGGCAGACCTATGTCGCGCTGGCGGTCGCCGGAAATCTGTATGGCGACATCGGACTAACGCTCGCCTCCGTTGCGATGGTGGCGATGATTCCCATCCTGAACATCATGTCGGTCTGGGTGCTTGCGCACTACGCATCACCCACGCGGCTATCATGGGGTCGGATTCTTCTCACTATCGCGCAAAATCCTTTTATTTGGGCCTGCACGCTTGGGCTCGCTGCCAGCCTTATCGGCCTGAAAACCCCGACATGGATCGATGATTTCATCGATGCACTCGGCCGCTCCTCGCTCGCGCTCGGACTGCTCGTTGTCGGTGCGGGACTTCAACTCAGGGGCGTCCTGCGTCCCAACCCGCCCGCAATACTCTCGTGTGTCCTGAAGCTCGTTGTCTTGCCCGCCATCGCCATATCGCTCGGCCTTGCATTCGGATTGTCCGGCGCGAACCTTGCGATCGTCGCCTGCTGTGCCTCCGTG
>CALRLJ020000358.1:0-4166 GCA_943368635.1 Sediminibacterium ginsengisoli
GCATCGCGGAGACCGTCATGTCCTCTCGCCACGTCCTCAGGCTGGAACGCGTGTTTCCACATACTGAAGGCGCGCTGACTTTCAGGGCGGCTTAGCTGCTTTCCTTCCCGCAGTCCGGTGACGTTGAGCACTTCTCCGGGAGGCGCTTCAACGGACTTTACGACATCGTAATCCCAAGCCAGTCCCCAACTGGTTTCGGCCAGCGGGTCGATGCGTACCATGCCTTTCCACCGGCCATTGCGGTTAAGCACGCGCTGTTGTTCAGTTTCATGCATCAGCTTCACCACCGCACGCGCACCTGCCTGAATACGGGTTGTACGGGGCAGCCGACGGCGCTGATATTCGAGGAGCGCGCCGGGCACATCATTTTGCTTTCGCGACAGGACGCGGGCGAGTGTCCAGGCATCCTCAATGCTCTGGCCTGCGCCGGCGGCAAGGAAGGGAACCATTGGGTGGGCCGCATCGCCCAGCAGTGTGATCCGCCCCGATGTCCAGTTGTCGATCGGATCGCGGTAGTACATGCCGGTAATGAACGCCGACTTGCATTTTTCCAGCATGGCCCGCGCGCGCGGCTCGGCATCTTCAAACGATTTGAGCATTTCGCTGATATCGCCATCCTCGGCCCAGGATTCGCGGTGCACTTCGTTCGCAGGGACCGACGCGAGGATGCTGTAGAGATTCTTCGGCCGCACCCAGTAGGTGATGAGAGTCCGGCCGGGGCCGAACCAGTAGTTGCCTCGCTCTTCAAGACCGAGGCCATCTAGATCGGCCGCCGGAATGAGCGACCGCCACATCATAATGTTGGCAGAGTGCTTTTCTTCCTGGCCGCGCAGCTGTTGCCTTACGATCGAATGAATGCCGTCACAGCCGACAAGCACGTCAGCATGCAAAACCTCGCCGGATTGAAGGCGAACCTCAACTCCATCCGCAGATTGCGAAACGCCGACGCAGCGCGTGCCGAACTTCACGCACTCGGGTGGCAGGGCCTCAGACAGAATCTGAACAAGATCGGCTCGGTGAATGTTGTACATGGGCGCGCCATAACGCGTGGCTGCCTCATCACCCAGTGGGGCCTGATAGAGCATCTTGCCGGTCCGCAAGTCGCGATAGTCGTAGGACAAGGGCTTCACGCCTACGTTTCGGATCGCGGCTTCGACGCCGATCTCGCGGAGCACGATGGCGGCGTTGCTGGCGATCTGAATGCCAGCTCCGATTTCCGCCATGACCTCTGCTTGCTCCAGAACAGTCACGTCTATACCGTGATGCCGCAATGCAATTGCTGCTGTCAGTCCGCCAATGCCTCCGCCAACAACAAGAACGTGCATATCCGATCCTCCCGATTTCCTTATTAAGCGATTTCACTTAATTTGAATGAGAGCATTTTCCATGTCAAGTAAGCCTCGCGCGGTTCCCCGCGCGCCGTCCTTGCAAACAAAGAATCAGATCAAGGAAGCCGCTCAGATGCTGTTCGCGCGGCATGGAGTGGAAGGCGTGACGGTCCAGCAAATCGTCGCAGCGGCCGGGCAAAGAAATAACGCGGCACTGCATTATCACTTTGGATCGAAAGAGGAATTAATCCGGCAACTCATTGTTGATGGTGCGGAGGTGCTGGAAGGGCGCCGTCAAGGCATGCTCCAGGCGATGGAGGCTCAGGGAGGCCCCACAAGCATTCGCGAGGTTGTTCTGATCCTTGTCATGCCTGTTGTGGAACTGGCCGACGATCCACGATGGCGCGGCTACATCCGCTTCACATCCAACCTTCAGGCGTTAGATCGTGAGACATTGCGGGTAGCTCTTAATAACAAATGGAACGCGGGATATGTCGCTTGCTTCGCCCATTTGAAACGAATGATCCCTTTGCCATCAGAACTTGTCGAACAACGTCTGACGTTGTTTGCCATCTACGCGAACGCCATCCTTTCGGCGCGGGAGGAGGCTCTCGAAAAGCTGCGCTCCAAGAAAAACAGGCTTTGGGACAAGCGCTATACGATCGGGAACATTCTCGACACGCTGGAAGCGACATTAATATGTGTGCCCTCAGCGAAAACTGCGTCGATGCTGGATAATAAATAGTTTGATTTTCTACCTGTTGCTTTGTGCGGTAGGCATAACGTTCAATTTCAGTCGCACTTTCAATGCCCGGCTCGCCATTGAAACGGCCGGGCGGCAACGTAAAAATCAGAGGGATGGGTGCGTTAGCTCGCCTCCTACGTGTTTTCTGCGAGGTGCATACATCCCGTTCAGCATCCGGTGGGTGTAAAAGTCTCTGAATCCGAAACTCGCAAAAAAATGCAAAATTCTCTTGAGAAATCAAAGGCAGTTTTGCAGTTTGGAATGTGGCGGTTCGAATCCTCCCACGACAGCCATCCAGTCCCGGTTTCGGAGAATTTCTTTCTTTAGTGTGAAAAATGCCCGCCAACAGCGGGCTTTTTAAACACGTTGTGTCTCTATAGAGACCGAAATCGAACCATCACCTTCCGAAATTGGCCGCTAGTCTCCACCCAACCATTGAAGAATTCCCGTTTTCTGGAGACTCGCTCCAGAGACCGAAGAATAAAACCACTGCGTGCCGCCCATGCAGTCGTTTTGGCGGTCGATGCTGAGCGATTAATCTGATCGAGTGGTATCTTACCATCCCAGCGAGGGCGTATTGATCTACGCAGGCTTATCGACGCCTGTCCGAAGCATGACCAGGATCTGCTTTGCGATGGATGCGGGCGTATCGCGATCCTTTTTGTACCAGAACAACGACCATGAAAGGGCCCCGATCAAAGTGAGGCGCAGGTAGCGCTTGTCGATCTTGGGGCGCAGGGGGAGATCTTCGATTAGATCGGCGAAAATCTTTTCGTATTCATCGCGCAGGGAAATGACCCTTGCCTTGATGCTTTCCGGATAATGCCAGGGGGGCATCACGAACAAGACCTGGTTCGCGCGCCGCCAATCGAGCAAGCCTGTGACATGCGCAACGCATGCTGTTTCCATCCGCTGCCACGGATCGGTATTGATTGCGATTGCATCAGTGACCCGGTTGAGCAGTTCGACGCCGCCTTTCTCCCAAACGGCCCAAAGCAACTCCTCCTTGGAGTCAAAGTGATAGTACATTGACGCAGGCTGCATCTCGGCGGCCGCGGCGATGTCTCGCATCGATGCGCCGTCGAAGCCCTGCTTGTTGAAAAGGGCTTCCGCGACAGAAATAATTCGCTCCCGCGCCTGCTCACCCTTTGTCAGCTTTTGTTTCTCACCCGGCATCTTGTTGCCCGATTTGGCTTTTTTGGCCTTGGCCACTGTCGTCAATGCCATTGATGGCCTCTTTCCGTCGCGCTTGATTTTCTAACGATCGTTCGGTAATAATAATTCTAACGATTGTTCGATAATAACACTTAACTCCAGATGAGGAAGCCATGGCCGTCCCCGCACGTCTAGATAAATTCGTCAAAACTGAAAAGCAGCGGCACTTTCCAAAAGATTTCATGACGGGGTGGGAAGACTACGAGACCTGGGCGGAAGCCACGGTTGGTCAATCCGGTCCCGCCCAGCGCACCTTCGTCATCACCGAAGAAGACATCCTTGACTACAACAAGGCATGCGGCGAGACCGATCCGCTGATGGTCGATCCTGATTATGCGCGCAAGAACTCGCCGACCGGCGAACTGTTGCAGCATCCGATCTTCGTCACCACGATTGCCTTTTACAGCCTCGGCGAGAAGGGCATCGGCACATGGATCCGCACGCCGGGCGCGCGCAATCCTCAGCAGCGCATCGAAATCATCGAGCCGTTCAAATACGGCGAGGTCATCACAACCACTGTGACCACCTCCGAGAAATTCGTTCAGCGCGGCAAGCCTTATCTTCAGATGCTGCTCGACTTCCACAACGAAAAGGGAGTCCTCAAGGCGCGCTGGTGGTGTTCGCTGATCCTTCCTGAGACGCAGGCGGACGTCGCCCGCTTCGCTAACGCCTGATCAAGGAGACCATCAATGTCCGTTCCGACCTTCAGCAAGATTGAAACTGGCTTCGCTTTCCCGAGTGTCGCTCAGTCTTATGCTCAATCGGCGATCGATCACTATGCACTTGCGTCGCTCGATATGAATCCGGTCCATACCAACGAGGAATGGGCGGCGCGTGCCCAGGTATTCGGGATGCCTGTCACCGTGGGGCACGGCATG
>CALRLJ020000359.1:0-4133 GCA_943368635.1 Sediminibacterium ginsengisoli
GAAAAGCCATATCAGCGGACCCGGAGAGCAGGAATTCGCCGGGATTCTGCCATATCCGCCGCCAGTGGAATTCATCGGCGCAAAAACAAATCATTTGCCCAATATATCGTAGTTTTAGGGACTTAGCCTCCCACATCCGGGGGGATGAAACCTGAAATGATGATTCATTTTTAGACTGGAACCGGCTCCAGAAGCTGTCGGCAAAGTTCACTCCTCTGCCGCAATTGCGGAAAGCAGATTCAAGCGTGGATTCAAAAGGTTATGCCATGAGCGGGAGACTCGGGAGCGTGTTGCTCCGGAATCCCCCGTAAAACGGGCTTTTTCGCCCCAAATGCCCGAAAAAAGCCTATTCGGCGGCTACCAAAGCCAACTTGGCATGGGCCGACGAGCGCATGAAATCCGAGATACGGGGCACGATTTCCGACTTGAAGCGAGAGCCGTTGAATACGCCGTAATGGCCGACGCCCTTCTGCACATAATGCACCCGGCGCGCGTCCGGGATCGAACTGCAAAGGCCATGGGTGGCTTCGGTCTGACCCAAACCTGAAATGTCGTCGTTCTCGCCTTCGACAGTCATGAGTGCAACGCGCTCGACCTTCGACGGATCGACCGGTTTGCCGCGATGCTTCATCTCGCCCTTCGGAAGCGCGTGCTTCACGAACACCAGATCGACGGTCTGCAGATAGAATTCCGCCGTGAGATCCATCACCGCGAGATATTCGTCATAGAACTCGACATGCTTGTCGACTAGATCGCCGTCGCCTTTGACGAGGTTGCTGAACAGCCGCTTGTGCGCGTCGACATGGCGGTCGAGGTTCATGCTCACGAAGCCCGTGAGCTGAAGGAACCCCGGATAAACATCGCGCATGAATCCCGGCTGGGGAAACGGCACCTTGGTGATGACATTGTTGCGGAACCAGTCGATCCCCTTTTGCTCGGCGAGATCGTTGACGCCGGTCGGATTGCGCCTTGTGTCGATCGGGCCGCCCATCAGGGTCATCGAGGTCGGAAAGTAAGGATCTTTCTCGGCTTCCATGATCGAAACCGCGGCCAATACAGGCACCGACGGCTGGCACACAGCGACAACGTGCACGTCGCCCTTGAGCGCGTGAATCATCTCGATGACGTAATCTACGTAGTCGTCGAGATCGAAACGGCCCTGCGCCACCGGCACCATACGGGCATCGGCCCAGTCGGTGATGTAGACGTCATGCGCAGGCAGAAACGCTTCCACGGTGCCGCGCAACAGCGTCGCGTAATGTCCCGACATCGGCGCCACGATCAGCACGCGCGGATGCGGCGCGCGCAGCGGCTGGGTGAGCTTGCGCTCGAAATGCAGCAGACGGCAGAACGGCTTTTCCCAGACGGTCTTGATCTCAACCGGAACCCGCATGCCGTTGACTTCGGTATCGTTGAGACCCCATTCGGGCTTGCCGTAACGGCGCGTGGTGCGCTCGAACAGTTCGCAGCCTGCGGCGATCGATTTTCCGAACTGGGTTGTGGCGAGCGGATTGAAAGGATTCTCGGCCCACAGCTTCATCATGTCCGCGGCCGCCCGCGCCGGATTGAGCGAGGCCTGGCCCATCTCATACATCCAGTACATGGGCGTGGTCAGCGCAGGGCTGACTTCGGACGGCAAGGCAGGCGGCCTGCCAAATTCACCAATCGGCATAATGATTCCTCGGTCCTAGTGTCCCGTATCCGGCGTTCGCCTCACTCTGCAGCACCTTCCGAACGAACGCTGGATACGAAAGGACACTAGCAGTTGTGATTCTAGTGATCCTTGGGCTGTGGCATTCGTTAAAGGCGCCCACCGGGAAATGGCACGAATGTCAGAACCGGATCACTAGTTTCGCGGCGCAGCATAGTGTCGGGCCTGCGACAAAGCGTCAATCCCGCCAAATCTATAGGAAGCCCGTTAATTAACGGATGGAACCAGATCTGGTGACCCGCAAGACAGCTATTCGCCGCTCTGGACCAGCGAACCGTGCTTCCGGGCGCTTTTCAGCAGCAGCAAAAAGGCCACGGTCGAGATTGCGAACAGCACCACGTTGATCGCCAGCGCCTCGATCATCAGATCGGCCCGGAATACGCCATCGATCAGAAGTCCTCGCATGCCTTCAAAGACATAGGTCGGCGGCAGCATCCACGCCACCACCTGAAGCCAGCTAGGCAGCACCGAGACCGGATAGTAAACGCAGGTCAGCGGCAACAGCGCGAACATCAGCGTCCACGCCAGTCCCTCGGCACCCATGCCGTTGCGAAGCACCAGCCCCGACGAGATCAGGCCGAACGACCAACTCGTGAAAATCAGATTGCAGAAGAACGCCACCAGCGCGAAGCCGAACCCGAACAGGTTGAAGCCGAAGAAACCGATGGCGAGCAGGATCATCGGAATAACCCCGACGGCCAGCCGCACCACGCTCATCACCATCAGCGAAATCAGATACTCGCTGACCGTGAGCGGGCTCATCAGGAGATTGCCGAGATTCTTCGACCACATCTCCTCGAGAAACGACATCGAGAAGCCGAGCTGGCCGCGGAACAGGATGTCCCATAAAATCACTGCGCCGATAAAGGTGCCGCCGGCCTTGGCGAAGAAGCCCGCATTCTGCGAGATGTAGGCTTGCGAAAAACCCCACGTGATTAATTGCAGCACCGGCCAGTAGATAAGCTCAAGTAGCCGTGGCCACGACGACGTCAGAAGATACCAGTGACGCAGGATCATCGCGCCGATGCGATGCGGAGCAATCATCGGCGAATTACCGCTGCGGGGAAGATCGACACTGCTCATGACGCCGCCTGCTGCACGCGGCCGCGCGCCACATCGAGAAACACCTCTTCCAGCGTGCTGCGGTTATAACGCGCCAGAATAGCCGCCGGGCTGTCGTCGTCCTCAATACGGCCGCGCTTCATGATGATAACGCGATCGCACAGCCGCTCGACTTCCAGCATGTTGTGCGAGGCGAGCAGAATGGTGGCGCCGCGTTCCTTGCGGTAGCTTTCGAGATGGCTGCGAATCCAGTCCGCGGTATCCGGATCGAGCGAGGCGGTCGGCTCGTCGAGCAGCAGCAGTTCCGGTTCGTTGATCAGCGCCTTTGCCAAGGCGACGCGCGTTTTCTGGCCCGCAGACAACTTGCCGCTGGGCCGATCGAGAAATTCGTTCAGATCCAGATCGTTCGCCAGCGCGGCGATCCGCTCCTTCAGGTTCGGCACACCGTACAACCTGCCAAACACATTGAGGTTCTGCCGCACGGTGAGCCGCCCCGGCATATCCACATAAGGACTTTCGAAATTCATCCGGCCGAGCACCTCGGCGCTTTGCTCGGGCATCGCGCAACCGAGCACGCTGACATGGCCAGAGGTCGGCGAGACCAGCCCCATAATCATGGAAATGGTGGTGGTCTTGCCGGCGCCATTGCCGCCGAGCAGCCCGGTCACCGAACCGCGCGGAATCGTGAACGATATATCGTCCACCGCGCGCGTGGTCTTGTAGAGCTTGACCAGCCGCTCAAGCCGGATCGCCACCTCGGGCGAGGCTGAACCGGAATCGGGCGTGACATGGGCTTGGCGTGCAGCGGTCATAATCAGCGTTCATTGAGCCAACCGGGGCCTGTCTGCAAGGGCTGGAGACGCAGAGCCGGTTTGTGATCGGCGTGGCCGGACGCTAAGACTACCCCATGAGCGATTTGGCGTCCGATTTCCGTCACCCGCGCCGCTATGTGCGCCTCGACACCATCTTGAGGCTGCGCTGGCTCGCGGTGCTGGGTCAGCTTGCGACGATTTTCATCGTCATGCAGGGGCTGGATTTCGATGTTCCGGTTGTGCCCTGCGTCATCATCATCGGTCTTTCGGCGGCACTCAACCTCGGCCTCCAGATCGTGTTCAATCCGGTTCACCGGCTGGAGCCGCGCTATGCCGCGGCACTGCTCGCCATCAATATCGCCGAATTGGCGACGCTGCTGTTCCTGACCGGTGGATTGCAGAATCCATTCTCGTTTCTTTTTCTGGCGCCGGTGCTGATCTCGGCTACCGCGCTGCCGACCCGGATCACACTGGCCCTCGGCATCTTTGCGGCGGCCTGCGCCACCGCGCTTGGATTCTACCATCTGCCCTTGCCGTGGAATGGCGAC
>CALRLJ020000360.1:0-4043 GCA_943368635.1 Sediminibacterium ginsengisoli
GTTTTCGCGCTGTGGTCGAACGATCCGCCGGATGATGCGTTCTCGGAAATGCTTTCGGATGCATTCCCGGCCTCGGACGCGCACGTTATCACCTTCTACAATCCGTTGCAGGACCGGGAGTCGACCAACACGGTTTACGTCGCGAGAAAGAACTCCGCAGACTGAATCTCATTCGGCGGCTTTCATTTCAGATGTGCGATAACTGCCGTCGGCGGCGAACCTTTCGCATGCGCCGCCATCTTGCGCCGCCCACTCTGCAAAGAACGCGGGTCCGCACAAGAACATGTAGTAATCGTAAGGCGCGCGGCGGTCATTCGACATAATATACTGATAGTGCATACGCCAGTAGTTGAAGCGGACCTTCGCGAACACTTCGGTCGCAATCATCTTGCGGACCGGCACCTGCCATGTCTGTGGGTTGCAGCGCCGCTCTCCCGCGTCGATGTCGATACCGGCGACAGGATCGAATGCCCAAAAGTTCATGAAATCATCGCGGGACTGACAGTCGACCCAGAGCATGCTGCGCTCGGTTGCAATTCTGGCCACTGTGTCACGCAACGTCCTTGCCGCGGGATGCATCGCCAGAGCGGGCATGATGGATCCGACGGTCACGACCGATATCGGCGGGCCGTGCCGGCCGATGTCGGGATCGCGTTCCCACGCTTTCGCCATCGTCGTCAGCGCGAGCATCGCGCCGGCACTGTGGCCGACCACGAGGATTTCATCAGCCTCCCGGGCGCGTGCGGCTGCGACAATGCGGTCGGCTAGAATGTCGAGCGAGCGATCAAACCCGGACGGCTCTCCGCGTGCGAATTCGCGTAAATATGGCCAGCAGTTGTTGAGTTGGTTGACGAACATCTCGTTGGCTATCGGGCGGAGCAGGATAAAGAATCCCGCTGTGAATATACCCGCAAGAATGATCGTGAGGATTGACGGACCGCCCGGCGGATCGATCGCGAAGGCTGCGAGCCATCCTCCTACGAGCGCAAATGCGATCCACATCAGCAGCAAAATTTGCGAGTAGATCAGCAGAACGCCCATGCGCCAAGAGGCGCGAAACACCCGCACCAATGCGCCGCTCGCTATATCGTCGATCATCCAGCTGGCGGCACGTGCAAGCTGCCGCCAGAATGGCTGCGCAAGGTTCTCGCGGATCAGATTCTCGAGCCGGAGAAATTCGTAACGCGTCGTGACCTGCCAGTTCGGGCCGGCGGTATCGATGATCCAGCTGGCCACATCATCTGACTCGATATTGCAGTCTGACAGTTTGCTTTGGACAGGCCAGGTCGCGCAAAAGCGATCCCACTCGCGGCGAAACATACGGTAAAAGCCGCTCGCTCCCTGGGGCTCGTAACCTTCGATGAAATAAACGAGGCGGTGCCGGACTTGAGCCACGCGCTATGATTTCGATCGCGTGGTCTTTTTTGTTGTTTTTGTTGTACGGGATGTTTTCGCGGATTTTTTCGCGGGCACTTTTTTCCCTTCCTCTCGCGCTTCTGAAAGGCCGATAGCAATTGCCTGTTTCCGGCTCTTGACTGTCTTACCCGATCTTCCGCTTTTCAACGTACCCTTTTTCCGCTTGTGCAATGCACGCGCAACTTTCGTCGTTGCGGCCTTGGAATATTTCCGCGCCATGATCGTCTCCGCAATCGAATCTGGTTACGGATAATCGCCCTAAAAGGCGATAGGTTCCGATCGAAGCGCGGCAAGCACTGCTGACGAGTTTGATGGCGATGGTGACGGTCTAGCGACCGTTAGCCGCAGTCACGATCCAGATCGAGCCGCCAAGCGGTACTGCCTCACCTTTCTGATGTGCTGTGAGCGCTGTGCGAATCGACTGGGTCGTCGCCTCGATTTTGTCCGCCGGCTGATTCTCAAGAGCGCGGCTGGTCGGACCGATGGTCAGGACTGTCTCTATGGCCGCTTCAAGCCCGCGGCCTGTCGCGATGTCGAGCGACAAGTCTGCGCGCTCCATCTCGATGTCCGAGAAGCCAGCCTCTCCAAGGATACGGCGAACACGTTCCTCGTTCGCGAATGAGAACGGGCCGGGATCGTCCGGCTTCATCTCAGGAAGCTTCGGCACATATTTGTAGGCTTCCTGCAGGCCGAGCATCATCCATGGATTGTCGCGCGGTGTGCGCCAGCAGGCGAACGCAAGGCGGCCGTTCGGTCGCAATGCCTTGCGCATGTTCGCGAAGGAATCCGAGGGCTGCGCGAAAAACATCACGCCGAACCGGGAGAACAGCACATCTACACTTGCCGGAACGAACGGATAGACAGTCGCGTCGGCCAGCACGAATTCGACCGGCGCGCCCGCTGGCGCAAGCTCCCTTGCCCGGCCCAGCATCGGCTCGGAAATATCGACGCCGGTAATGCGCCCGGTCTTGCCAACCTGCTTGAGGAGATCGAAGGAGGTCGCTCCGCAGCCGCAGCCGACGTCGATGACCGCTTCGCCGGCCTTGACGGCGGCACGGTCGATCAGGACTTCAGACACGGGCGCCAGAACGACATCCTGAAGCTGCTGCCGGTCGGTCCAGTGGCGGCCGGCAGGACCATTCCAGTAAGCAATCTGATCGGCGTTACGGTCGTCGATAGCGGGCTGGGTCATGGGGCGCTCCGGTGATGCGGTCCGTTCTAAGCCAGTCCGGCGATGGTGAACAGGAAGGCCTGCCATGCATCGACGATTGACCGGAGTGCCTTGCGATATCCCGGCTGGGGATCCCGTCAGGATCCTTTGAACAAGATTTTGCCGGAGCCTTTCGCGGCGTGGGAAATCGCGGCGGGGGCCTCGCTCAATGGATAGGTGGCCTCGACCGGCGTGAAGATCGTTCCATCGGCGATCCAGCCGGCCATCTTTTTCTGTACGTCCACAACACGGGCCGGGGTACTTTTGTTGAACCAGTTCAACAGCCAGAAGCCCTTGAGCGTAAGGTCGCGAAAGATATTTGGGGCCGTGAAGTAGGGCCCCGGTCCGCCGCTCATCACACCGTAGGCGACCAGGGTGCCACCATTGGCAAGGCAATCGTTCAGCGGCATCAAGCCCGGACCACCGACGCTATCGAGTGCCAGCATGATCTTGGCCCTGCCGGTTGCTTCGGCAACGCGCTTGGCCAAATCAGAACCGTCGACGAGAATTACGTCGGCTCCGAGTTTTTTCAGTTCGTCGATCAGTTCCGGTCGGCGTACGACGCTGACAGTGTGGATACCCATTTGCCTTCCGATAGCGATGACTGCGCGCCCGACGGCTGAATTGCCCGCACTCTGGATAACCCAGTCGCCTTTCTTGAGCGCGACGTACTCCGTTAGCATCAGATACGCCGTCGGCGGGTTGACCATCAGCATCGAAAGCTGCTGCGGGTCCGCGTCGATCGGCAATGCAAACAGCCCGTCAGCCTTCACCTTGCTGCGCGTCAGCCAAGTGGATGTTCCTCTTGGAAACAGTACGCGGTCTCCTTCCTTGAGGCCGGCGACACCGGAGCCGATTTTGACGACGCGCGCCACACCTTCCGCGCCGACGGGGGCAGGGAGTTTCGGCTTTACACCGTAGAGGCCGCGCATCAGCACAAGATCGGAGGGATTGATCGGCGAGAATTCCATATCGACAACGATTTCGCCGGCTCCCGGAGCGCCAGGATCGGGAAGATCGACCGTCTCGACCACGTCCCAAGGTTTGCCGAACGCATTGATCTGAACGCTATGCATGGTGTCCTCCCGAAATTGCAGTTTCGCGGCTTGATCCGAAAGCGCTATATTTAGTTCGATATTACAACTAGTCTTTGTTAACAACTAAATGAAGGAAATGACTGATATGCGCGAGCCATCATTCGCACGTTTGAACTGCTCAATCGCGCGCGCTCTTGCGGTACTCGGCGACTCATGGTCGCTGCTGATCGTGCGGGACGCGCTGGGAGGCGTTCGTACTTTCGAGGGTTTTATGCGCGGTCTCGGGATCGCGCGAAATACGCTGACGGACCGGCTGCGGCATCTGGTCGAAGAGGGATTGCTGGCGCAGATGGATGTCGGCAAGCGCGGAACGCGGTTTG
>CALRLJ020000361.1:0-4036 GCA_943368635.1 Sediminibacterium ginsengisoli
ATAATGTTGGGGGAAACCCCCACCGTGGTCCAGCGTTCGCCGGTCTCGTCCTCGCTTTCGATCAGCACGCGTGTCACCGCCTCGGTGCCCCCATTGAGGATACGCACGCGATAATCGACCAGCTTCAGGCCTTCGATGTATTTCTGATATTTTCCGAGATCCTTGCGCAGCGCGACGTCGAGCGCGTTGACAGGACCGTTACCTTCCGCCGCCGAGATCAGCATTTCGCCGGCGACATCGACCTTCACAACCGCCATCGCCACCGTCACCCGCTGCGCCAGCGCGTTATAGCGCTGCTCGACGTTCACATCGAACTGCACCACACGAAAGTAATCCGGCACTTTTCCAAGCGTGCGGCGCGCCAGCAGATCGAACGAGGCATTCGCGGACTCATACGCATAGCCCGCAGCCTCCTTCTCTTTCATCTCCTCGATGAGACGCGTCAGCTTCGGATCGTTCTTCTCGAACGGAATGCCGGCGCGCTCCAGTTCGGCGATCACATTGGATCGCCCGGCCTGATCCGACACCAGCACCTTGCGGTGATTGCCGATGGCTTCGGGAGACACATGCTCGTAAGTCTGCGGGTCTTTCATGACCGCCGACGCATGAATGCCGGTCTTGGTGACGAACGCGCTCTCGCCGACATAAGGCGCATGGCGGTCCGGCGCGCGATTGAGAATATCGTCCAGCGCGCGCGAGGCATGAACCAGCGTCGCCAGCTTGTCCTGAGAAACACCGATCTCGAACTTGTCAGCGAATTCCTTCTTCAGCTTCAAGGTCGGGATCAGCGAGCAGAGATTTGCATTGCCGCAGCGCTCGCCCAAACCATTGAGCGTGCCTTGAATCTGCCGCGCGCCCGCACGCACCGCAGCCAACGAATTCGCCACCGCTTGCTCGGTATCATTATGAGTGTGGATGCCGACATGACCGCCGGGGATGTGCTTCACCACCTCGCCGACGATGGCTTCGATTTCATTCGGCATCGTGCCGCCATTGGTGTCGCACAGCACCACCCAGCGCGCGCCGGAGTCATACGCCGCCTTGGCACAGGCCAGCGCGAATTGCGGATTTTCCTTGTAGCCATCGAAGAAATGCTCGCAATCGAGCATGACTTCACGACCGGCCGCCTTCGCCGCACTCACGCTGTCGCGGATCGAGGCGATGTTTTCCTCGTTGGTGGTCTCGAGCGCGACGCGGACCTGATACGCCGACGATTTCGCGACAAAACAAATCGCGTCCGCCTTCGCTTCGAGCAATCCCGCGATACCCGGATCGTTCGACACCGAGCGGCCCGGACGGCGCGTCATGCCGAAGGCGGTAAATTTCGCATTGTCGAATTTCGGCTTGGTCGCGAAGAACTCGGTATCGGAGGGATTTGCACCCGGATAACCGCCCTCGATGTAGTCGATGCCGAGATCGTCAAGCATATCGGCGATGATCTGCTTGTCGTGCAGCGTGAAGTCGACACCATTCGTCTGCGCGCCATCGCGCAGCGTCGTATCGAACAGATAAAGGCGCTCGCGGCTCATGATGGTCTTCCCGGCATTTCGCCTTGCGGCACATCGCCGCCCAGTGATTTCTTCATCGTTGTGTTGGCAAGCCACTCGTCGCCCACCGTCACCGTATTGCGCTGCTGGCCTGTATAACCGCGCTGGGCGAAAAACGGTTCGGCTGTGTCGCTGGCTTCCACCGTCAGCGCAGTCGCGCCTCGCGCACCTGCCAGTTTTTCCAGCGCATCGCAGAGCGACGTGGCGACACCTTGCCGCGCGAAACCCGGATGAACATAAAGCAGATCGAGATGATCCTTGCCTTTCAGCGAGGCAAAGCCGACCGGCGAACTCTCGATGGTCGCCACCAGCGTCAGTTGGCCCGCAAGGCGCTTGCCGAATTTATCCTCATCCTCCGCCGCGCTGGCCCAAGCCTCGCGCTGTGCGTCGGAATAGTCCTCTTCCGCCAATTCGTCGATGCTGGCGACGAAAATCGCCGCGAGCACCGCGGTGTCCTCGGGAAGAAACGGCCGCAGGCCGACTTTGGGCATGGATTGTCCCATGGCTCTAGAAGACTCCAAACAGCTTGAGCGCGATCGCGACCGCCGCTGCGATCACGAGCCACTTCAAAACGATGTAGTAGCGCCAATGTTTTGGAAAAGGCGTGTCGGGTTTGGTCATGAAAAAACTCCGATCATTTTGGGCAGCAACGCGAGCGCCAGAACAATCAGCATCCACTTGACCACAAGATAGACCGGGAAATACTTCCGGTAGAGCGCGGCAGCTTTGCTCATCGCGCGATCTCCCATGTGGTCACCGGCTTGCCGTCGGCATCCTTGCCGTCCTTGATCGCAACGCCCAGCGCAGCGAGTTCATCGCGGATGCGGTCGGATTCGGCGAAGTCCTTTCGTGCGCGGGCGGCTGTGCGGTCCGAGATCAGCTTATCCACCTGCGCCGCATCGACGCCGCTCGCAGTCTGCTTGCGCGCATTCCACTCAGCCGCGCTCATGGAAAGAAAACCGAGCAAATGTAACGATGCCGCAAATTCGCTGCGTCGTTCTTCATCGCCGGACGCCGCAGCATTGCGAAGACTGTGCAGCGCTGTGACGACCTGCGACGTGTTCAGATCATCCGACAGCGCCTCGATCACCGCATGTGATGGGCGACCGACCTTGTTATCGGCGGCAACCCAATACCAGTCGTCCAGCGTCTTTGCACTCTCTTCCAATCCTTTCAGCGTCCAATCGATCGGCGAACGATAATGCGTTTTCAACATGTTGAGGCGCAACACCTCGCCCGGCCAATCCTTCAGCAGCTCGTTGATCGTGACGAAGTTGCCGAGGCTTTTCGACATCTTCTCGCCTTCGACTTGCAAAAATCCGTTGTGCAGCCAGTAATTCGCCATTGTCGGCGTGCCGTGCGCGCAACGGGACTGCGCGATTTCGTTTTCATGATGCGGGAAAATCAAATCCAGACCGCCGCCGTGAATGTCGAACACGTCGCCGAGATAAGCCGCGCTCATCGCCGAGCATTCGATGTGCCAGCCGGGGCGGCCCCTGCCCCACGGGCTTTCCCAGCCCGGCTCGTCGGCTGACGATTGTTTCCACAACACGAAGTCGGCGGGATGCTTCTTGTGCGCCTCGACAGCGACACGCGCACCGGCCTGCTGTTCGTCCAGCTTTCGGCCTGACAGCAAGCCATAGTCCGGCATCGACTGCGTGTCGAACAACACCTCGCCGCCCGCTTCATAAGCATGCCCGCGCGCGATCAGCTGCCTGATGAGCGTGACCATATCCGCTTTGCCGTCGGCGCGCGGCAAGACAAACTCCGTCGCACGCGGCTCGAATGTCGGCGGCAGGCTGCCCAGTGCTGCTGCGTCGGAATGAAATTGCGCGGCGGTCTTTTCGGTAACCTTGCGGATCGCTTCGTTCAGCGGCAGGCCGGGGAAATCCCGCGCCGCGCGATCGTTGATCTTGTCATCGACGTCAGTGATGTTGCGCACATAGGTGACGTGCTTCTCGCCATACAGATGCCGCAGCAGTCGAAACAGCACGTCGAACACGATGACAGGACGCGCGTTGCCGATATGCGCGAAGTCATAGACCGTCGGGCCGCACACATACATGCGCACGTTCGACGGATTGAGCGGCACGAAAGCGCGCTTCTCCCTAGTCAGCGTATCGTAGAGCTTCAGCTCCATGGAAATCGAATCCCTATGCCTTGCGGCCGGGTCGTCCCATGATCTCGATTGAGAAAAGACGGCTCCAGCCAGCGAATCGCTAGCTAATAATCTCGCGGCAAATGCCGAAAATGGAGAGAGAACCGTTCATGGGCGGCACAATGGTCCAACCGGGGTAATGGCGTCAAGGTCACACTCTGCGGATTTCGGACTCTTTAAGTCCGGCTGCCACGGAATCGCCGTCCTTAATCATTCTTAACTCTTCAGGTTTATTGATGGAGGCGCCTGTGCTTCTCCCGGACCGGTGCCACCATGCGATTCCTGTTCACGTTGACTGCCTGCGTTTGCCTGATCGTTGCGACCGAGACCC
>CALRLJ020000362.1:0-4031 GCA_943368635.1 Sediminibacterium ginsengisoli
TCAAGAATCTGTGGGCGTTCGATCAGAACTTTATCTCCGTGCGCTTTCAGTACGAGTGGCACGACGATGCCGGACAGTGGTTTCGGTCCTATGGCAACGAGAATTGGGAATTCGACGAACACGGCCTGATGAAGCGCCGCGAAGCCAGCATCAACGACGTCGCGATCAAGGAAGCCGAGCGCCGGTTTCACTGGACCGCACCTGGCCCGCGGCCTGCGGACACGCCGGGCCTCGCTCCGGTTCCGAAGTAAATTTCGCTTCCCGAGGATTGAAATGGCGAAACCCGAAATCGCGCGCGACGACATTCTGGCCGCTCTGGCCGAGGTGTTTCGCGCGCATGGCTACGAGGGGGCGACACTGGCGCTGATCTCCGAAGCCACAGGCCTCGGCAAGGGTAGCCTCTACAATTTCTTTCCCGGCGGGAAAGAGCAGATGGCGAACGAGGTGCTCACCTCCATCGATCGCTGGTTCGTCGACAAGATCTATACGCCGCTGCGCGCCGCATCCGATCCGGTGAAAGGCATCGCTGCGATGTATGCCGCGACGGATGCGTATTTCCATTCGGGCCAGCGGGTCTGTCTGGTCGGCGTTGTGGCGCTCGGCGCGTCGCGCGATCTGTTCGGCGAAAAGGTGAAGGTCTATTTTGCCGGCTGGGTCGATGCACTGGCCGCCGCGTTACGGCGCAACGGCGACGACAGGGCAGAGGCCCGCCGCAAGTCCGAACATGCGGTGCTCGAAATTCAGGGGGCGCTGGTGCTGGCGCGGGCGTTCGATGATGCAAAGATGTTTTCGCGGGCGCTGAAGGAATCCGAGGCGCGCTTAAAAAAATAGCGGCGTGCGCGAGGGGATGCGCAGCGCCGCCGGAGTTGCCGTCAGAGAATTACGCCGCCGCCTTGTGACGTGCGATTTCGGCCTTGTAGAGTTCGAACTCCTCGGCGAGCGCTTTCGCGACGCTCGGGCGGGTCTTGAAGTGAGCGAGGTACGCGCTGACCGCGGGCCACTTTTTCAGATCGATCTGCGGCGTTGCCATGCTCCAGTTCAGCACGGTGCCAAGATAGGCGTCGGCCACGCTGAAACGATCGAGCAGGAATTCACGGCCTTCGAGATGACTGTTCAGATAGTCGAGCCGCGAAAGTCCCTTCTTGAGCGTGTAGGCATGAACCTCAGCCGGCGCTTTCCTGTCGAGCAGGATCACGAACAGGCCCTTGTGCAGCTCGGTGCCGATGAAACACAGCCACTGATGCAGCCGGCTGCGATCGAGACCCGTTCCGGCTGCGATGGCGGACTCCGGGAAGCGGTCGGCGACGTATTGAAGGATCGCGGCGTTCTCGGTGAGGATCAGTCCATCTTCGGTGCTGATGGTCGGCACGAGACCAAGCGGGTTCACCGCGAGGAAGTCAGAATTGTCCTGCAGCACCTTCTTGGATTTTGGATCGACTTCCAGATAGCGGGCATCGGCTCCGGCTTCATAGAATGCGATGCGGGTTGCCATCGAACAGGCGAGCGGTGAGAAATAGAGGTTCATGATGCGTCTCCTTGGGTGAAGCCGGGGCGGCCTTGATTTTTATACCGTTCCGCATAAATTAAATGCGGTCAAGAGAATTATTTGCGATATGGTACAAAAGAAGAAAAACCAGGCACAGCCCGCACCCGAAGCGCCCAAAAAACGCGGGCGTCCGCGCGCCTTCGAGCCGGACGTGGCGCTGGCCAAGGCGATGGACACGTTTCGCGACGGGGGATTCGCCGCGACATCGCTGGACGATCTCAGCGAGGCGATGGGGATCAACCGGCCGAGCCTGTACGGGACGTTCGGCGACAAGCGCGAACTGTTTCTAAAGGCCTATGAGCGCTATCGCGCCGAAATGGCGAAGGTCTTCGCGCATGCCTTCGAACCGGGGCTGACGCTGCGGCAGATGCTCGAGAGAATCTATGCAACCGCGCTCGATGTGTATCTCGCCGGCGAGAACGGCCCGCGCGGCTGCTTCACTGTGATGACGGCGACCTCCGAGGCGATGGCCGATCCGGAGATTCGCCCTTTGGTGCAGAGGGCGCTGGGTTCGACCCAGCGCACCCTCGCCAAGCGCTTTCAACTGGCTGTTGAAACCGGCGAACTGCCGCCCACGGCAAACGTCCAAGTGTTGTCCCAGATCGCGGCATCGACCGTTGAAGCGCTGGCGATCCGCTCCCGCGCCCGCCTGCCGCGCGCGGAACTCGAGGCCATCGCCAAGGGTACGGTCGATTTGGTCTGTGGTCTTTCGTCCGTTGGGACAAAGGTTTAGTGACGGCGATATTCAAGTCATGTAAAATGACTTTACATGACTAGATACCCAAAATGAGCTGGCACAAAAACCGCGGCCGCCGCGAGGGCGGCTACCATCACGGCAATCTGAAAGAAGCGCTGGTGCAGGCCGCGCTCGATCTGATTGCAAACAAGGGGCCGGCGGGGTTCACCTTCGCCGAAGCCGCGCGCTCGGCCGGCGTCAGTCCCGCAGCACCTTATCGGCATTTCCGTGATCGCGAGGAATTGCTCGCCAGCGTCGCGCAGCAGGGCTTCGAGCAATTCGAAGCGCAACTCGCTGCGGCGTGGGATGATGGACGCCCCGATACGCCGACGGCGTTCCAGCGGATCGGCAAGGCCTATCTCGCCTTCGCGCGCGAGAATCCCGCTTATTACTCGGCAATGTTCGAATCCGGCGTCCCTATCGAGACCAATCCGGCGTTGCTGCTGGCGGGCGAACGCGCCTTCGCGGTCATTCGTCTGGCGTCCGAAAGGCTCGTGGCGATGGCGCCTCCGGGCGTGCCGCGACCGCCTGCGATGATGATGGCGCTTCACATCTGGTCGATGTCGCATGGCATCGCTTCGCTGTTCGGACGCGGCGATGCGGCGCGGCGCAAGCTGCCGATGTCGGCCGAGGATCTGCTGGAAGCCGGCGTGCTGATCTATCTCAAGGGCCTGGGTTTCCCGACCGATCAGCACCGGCACGAGGCGCCCGCCAAATAATTTATGGAACTCGTAAGCGGCCCCGCTTGACAAAATCCTTGGATGTTTTATCTATGTAAATGTTATTTACATTCACGGAAGCGTGAAACTCAGGGAGGACGCCGATGGCGAACACCGCAAACGCCAACACTGCACGTCTCGACCGATGGGGCCGCCCCGATTGGGCCGGACCGCATCACGACAACTTCGACTCGCGGCGCGATTGGCAGCCGCGTTTCCATCCGGGGCGGATCATCCTGATCGTCGCCGGTTTCATCATCTGGTGGCCGCTCGGATTGGCCGCTCTCGCTTACTCACTCTGGAGCAGAAACATGGGTTGCTGGTCTCACGATCGTCACGGCCGCTGGGCCGACAAGATGGAACGCATGCAGTGGAAGATGGAGCGGATGCGCGGCCGCATGGAAGGCCGCGGGTTCTACGCGCCGTCGAGCGGCAACCGCGCCTTCGACGATTACCGCATGGAAACGCTGCGCCGTCTCGAGGAAGAGCAGACCGAGTTCAAGGATTTCCTCGACCGCCTGCGTCACGCCAAGGACAAGGAAGAGTTCGACGCCTTCATGGCGCAGCACAAGACGCGTCCGACGCCGCCGAACGATCAGCCGCAGGGATAAGGCATGATCCCGAGAAGTGGATACCGGTTCTCGGACAAGATCATGCCCTAGGAGACAAGCCCCGTCTTCCTGCTGGCTAACGAAGCCGCCCACCTGTTCGACAGGTGGGCGGTTTTGTTTTGCGGGTCAGGTCGACAGGGCATTCCGGATCGCGCGCTCAACCGGCGAGTAATCGCTGTCCGCCCGATCCACCGCCAGTGGCGCAGCAGGAGCAAGCGGCGGCTGGGCGATAAATCGCACCCGTGTGCCGTGATGCGGCTGGGCCGCATGAACGAGAAACGGGTGACAGAGATAGACGGTGCCGGCATCCCCTGTCGCCAGTGCTTCCGGCAAGCCCGCCGTTTCGGCAAAGCCGTTGGCGGCAAGCTCCCTGAGCGTCAAACCGTTCTCGCCCGCCGGCGCCAGCATCCGTGCAATAT
>CALRLJ020000363.1:0-4022 GCA_943368635.1 Sediminibacterium ginsengisoli
TCCAAAACTCCACTAGAGACCTATATTTGCTAGTGGTCCTTTGATTCTAACATTCGCAAGGGCGCCCACTGAGAAGGGGGCGAATGTTAGAATCAGACCACTAGCAGCCCATCAAGGGCCTGTTGCCGAGTTCCATTGGGCAAAAGCCCGTGTCATTCCCGCAACGCTGCGATGAATTCGACGTCTCAAGCCGCTGAAAACGCGCAAAATTGCGCCAAGATCACGGAGTTGAGTGTTTCGGCGGTTAGCGAATTCTTGATAGTCGGGTGGCACCATGGTTGGCTAGGGACCGAGGATCAGGGATTCGATTCAACCGTGATTCGTGCGGTAACTGGAGTAAAGGGTCTTTTTGGTACGGTTTTTGCTCCTATCTACACATCATTCCGGTGTGTACCGGGACGGGGCAGCCCCTGAAAGATCAAGCGGCGGACGGAGATAGGAATGAGCAAGGTCGGTACGAGCGATTCAAAGAACACTCTCTATTGCTCGTTCTGCGGGAAGAGCCAGCACGAGGTCCGCAAACTCATCGCGGGTCCGACGGTATTCATCTGCGATGAATGCGTTGAACTGTGCATGGACATCATCCGCGAGGAGAACAAGTCGTCGCTGGTCAAGTCGCGCGACGGAATCCCGACGCCAAAGGAAATCTGCAAGGTTCTGGACGATTACGTGATCGGTCAGCAGCACGCCAAGAAGGTGCTCTCGGTCGCCGTCCACAACCACTACAAGCGCCTCAATCACCAGACCAAGCACAACGACGTTGAGCTTGCGAAGTCGAACATCCTGCTGATCGGTCCGACCGGTTCGGGCAAGACGCTGCTCGCGCAGACGCTCGCCCGCATTCTCGATGTGCCGTTCACCATGGCCGATGCGACAACGTTGACCGAAGCCGGTTACGTCGGCGAGGACGTCGAAAATATCATCCTGAAACTGTTGCAGGCGGCCGACTACAATGTCGAGCGTGCGCAGCGCGGCATCGTCTATATCGACGAAATCGACAAGATTTCGCGCAAGTCCGACAATCCGTCGATCACCCGCGACGTGTCGGGTGAGGGCGTGCAGCAGGCCTTGCTGAAGATCATGGAAGGCACCGTGGCTTCCGTGCCGCCGCAAGGTGGCCGCAAGCATCCGCAGCAGGAGTTCCTGCAGGTGGACACGACCAATATCCTCTTTATCTGCGGTGGTGCTTTCTCCGGCCTGGAGAAGATCATTTCGGGCCGTGGCCGCACCACATCAATCGGCTTCGCCGCTCAGGTTCTGGCACCCGAAGATCGCCGCACCGGCGAAATCTTCCGTCATGTCGAGCCCGAGGATTTGCTGAAGTACGGCCTTATTCCGGAGTTTGTCGGCCGTCTGCCGGTTGTGGCGACGCTCGAAGATCTGGATGAAGCTTCGCTGAAAAAGATCCTGACCGATCCGAAGAACGCGCTGGTGAAGCAGTACCAGCGCCTGTTCGAGATGGAGAACGTCGAACTGACATTTGCGGACGAAGCGCTTGGCGCGGTGGCCCGCAAGGCCATCGAGCGCAAGACCGGCGCCCGCGGGTTGAGGTCGATCCTCGAAAGCATTCTGCTCGAGACGATGTTCGATCTGCCAGGCCTGGAAGGCGTCGAGGAAGTCGTTATCTCGCGCGAAGTGGTCGAGGCGACGGCGCGTCCGCTTTATATTTATGCGGACCGGGCTAAAGAAGAGACCAGCGCAAGCGCCTGATACCGGCGTCAGGAACCTTGAGAATTTGTCCCCGAAAGGGCCGCTGAACCTCGTTCAGCGGCCCTTTCGCTATCGGTCGAGACTTTAGAATAAGCCCATATTCACAGGGGTTTTTCGCTCTCTTGACACCCCCATAGACCATAGCCACCTAATGATGTGCTGCGGAGCGGAAGTCATCCCGAGTCGCAGCGATCGATCCGGGCAGGGAGAGGCCGCACAACGGCCGCTGGCTCAAAAGAGCTCTTTCTTTGTCCGGCACACAAGGCACCTCGTGGCAGTCGCGTCAGAACGGCGGATTGCGTGCAAGGGGGCGCAACAAAAGGAATATGGGCATGACCACTGCCTCAAAGCCTCGTCCAAATATCGTTCATGGCGAAAGCCAGTCCTATCCCGTGCTGCCGCTTCGCGACATCGTCGTCTTCCCGCATATGATCGTGCCGCTGTTCGTCGGCCGCGAGAAGTCGATCAAGGCGCTCGAAGAGGTGATGAAGAACGATGCGCTGATTTTCCTCGCGACGCAGAAGAATGCGTCGGATGATGATCCGGCGCCCGATTCTATTTACGAGATCGGTACGCTCGCCAGCGTGCTGCAGCTCCTGAAACTTCCGGACGGCACTGTAAAGGTGCTGGTGGAAGGTCTTGAGCGCGCCAAGGCGGGCAAGTATTCCGATCGCGCCGACTTCTATGAAGCCGAAGCTGTCGCGCTTGCCGACGTCGATGCCAAGAGCGTCGAGGCGGAAGCGCTGTCGCGTTCGGTCGTGTCGGATTTCGAGAGCTATGTGAAGCTGAACAAGAAGATTTCCGCCGAGGTGGTGGGCGTCGTTCAGCAGATCACGGATTTCGCCAAGCTGGCGGACACCGTGGCATCGCATCTTGCTGTCAAGATTTCCGACCGCCAGACCATTCTGGAAACGTTGTCCGTCTCCCAGCGCCTTGAGAAGGTGATGGGGTTGATGGAGAGCGAGATCTCCGTCTTGCAGGTCGAGAAGAAGATCCGCTCGCGCGTCAAGCGCCAGATGGAGAAGACCCAGCGCGAGTATTACCTGAACGAGCAGATGAAGGCGATCCAGAAGGAGCTTGGCGACGACGAAGGTCGCGACGAACTGGCCGACCTGGAAGAAAAGATCGCCAAGACCAAGCTCTCCAAGGAAGCTCGCGAGAAGGCGGCGCATGAACTGAAGAAGCTGCGGCAGATGTCTCCGATGTCCGCCGAGGCAACGGTCGTGCGCAACTATCTCGACTGGCTGCTGTCGATTCCATGGGGCAAGAAGTCCAAGGTCAAGAAGGATCTTGTTGCCGCGCAGGAAGTGCTCGACTCGGATCACTACGGGCTTGAGAAGGTCAAGGACCGCATTGTCGAGTATCTCGCCGTGCAGTCCCGCGCCAACAAGCTGACCGGACCGATCCTGTGCCTCGTCGGCCCTCCGGGCGTCGGCAAAACGTCACTCGGCAAGTCGATCGCGAAGGCGACCGGGCGTGAGTTCGTGCGCGTGTCGCTGGGCGGCGTGCGGGACGAAGCGGAAATCCGCGGACACCGCCGCACCTATATCGGCTCGATGCCCGGCAAGATCATCCAGTCGATGCGGAAGGCGAAGACCTCGAACCCGCTGTTCCTGCTGGACGAGATCGACAAGATGGGCGCGGACTTCCGCGGAGATCCGTCGTCGGCTTTGCTTGAGGTTCTCGATCCCGAGCAGAACGCGACGTTCGCCGACCACTATCTGGAAGTCGACTACGACTTGTCGAACGTGATGTTCATTACGACCGCGAATACGCTCAATATTCCCGGACCGCTGATGGACCGCATGGAGATCATCCGGATCGCCGGCTACACCGAGAACGAGAAGGTGGAGATTGCCCGCAAGCATCTTCTGCCGAATGCGATCTCGAAGCATGGTCTGAACGCGAAGGAATTCTCCCTCGACGAAGAGGCGCTGTCGTTCCTGATCCGCCGCTACACCCGCGAAGCAGGTGTGCGTAACCTCGAGCGTGAATTGTCGACACTCGCCCGCAAGGCGGTGAAGGAGATCATGATCTCGAAGAAGAAGTCGGTGAAGGTGACGCCGGCGGTGGTCGAGGAATTTCTCGGCGTGCCGAAGTATCGTTACGGCGAGATCGAGAGCGACGACCAGGTTGGCGTCGTGACCGGCCTCGCATGGACCGATGTCGGCGGCGAGTTGCTCACCATCGAAAGCGTCATGATGCCCGGCAAGGGCCGCATGACGGTGACGGGCAACCTGCGCGACGTGATGAAGGAGTCGATTTCGGCTGCTGCGTCCTACGTCCGCTCGCGTGCGATCAACTACGGCATC
>CALRLJ020000364.1:0-4012 GCA_943368635.1 Sediminibacterium ginsengisoli
GTCCGCTGCGGCTGAACACCGGGCGCATCCGCGACCAGTGGCACACCATGACCCGCACGGGTCTCAGCCCGCGCCTCGGCCAGCATTTGCCAGAACCCTATGTCGAGATTCATCCGGTCGATGCCATGCAGGCCGACATTGTCGACGGCGGCTACGCACGGCTGGCGACCGATCTCGGCCAGTGTGTTCTGAAAGTCGTGGTGACCGAGCGGCAGCAGCGCGGCATGTTGTTCGCGCCGATCCACTGGAGCGAGGAAAACGCCGCGTCGGGGCGGGTGGGGGCGCTGGTTGCGCCATTTACCGATCCGTTCTCGGGTCAGCCCGAGAACAAGGCCACGCCGGTCGCAATCGAGGCCATTGCGTTTGCCCAGCGCGGCTTTCTTTTATCGCGGAAGCCGATGTCATTTCCGAAGGGCGTGTTGTGGTCGCGGGTCGCGGTCGCCGGCGGGTATGGCTACCTGCTTGCAAGCAATGCCGAGTTGGCAACGTGGAGAACCTTTCTCGCGCCACGGGACGACGCGGGCCAACTTGCCGAATACGACGATGCTGCGCACGACATCTATCGCGCGGCAATTTTTACGGGCGATGCGCTGGAAGCCTGTCTGTTCATTGGTCCTTCGGACAGCGCCCCGGATTGGGACGCAGTGAAGGCTGCATTCGCGGCGGAAACCATCGGCGACGAACAGCGGCGGCTGTTGCTTTCGGGTAAATCCGCCGATGGCGTCGCGAGCGACGGTCCTGTTGTCTGTGCGTGCTTCGGCGTCGGACGCAATGCGATCTGCGGCGCTATCGCGGAGGGCTTCCGCAGCGCGGCGGAGATCGGCGCGAAGCTGAAAGCAGGCACCAATTGCGGCTCGTGCATTCCGGAGCTGAAGCGCCTGATCGCCCAGACGGATGTGCAGCAGCCGATGGAAGCTAGCGCTGCAAGCTGAACGGCGCGACCTTGATACCGTTGCGCTCCAGTTCACCGCGCACCTTGCGCGCAATTTCTACCGCACCATGCGTATCGCCGTGGATGCAAACGGTATCGATCTTCACCGGAATGACTTTACCCGATGCTGCGGTAATCGCATTGTCCTGCACCATACGGACAACGCGTTGTGCGATTTGATCGGCATCGTGCAGCACCGAACCTGGCTTGCTGCGCGCCATCAGTTGCGCGTCGTCCTCATAGGCGCGGTCGGCGAAAACCTCATAGATCAGTTTCAAGCCTGCGGCTTCACCGGCACGAACCAGCGCCGTATTTGGCAACACAACGAAGTACAAATTCGGATCGACGGCCTTGATGGCGGCGGCAATCGCGCGCGCCGTCATGTCGTCGACGCATCCGACATTGGACAGCGCGCCATGCGCTTTGACGTGCGTGACCTTGTGACCGGCCAGCGCCGCGACTGCCTGCAACGCGCCGATCTGGTAGGCCACCATAGTCTCAATCTCGGATGATTTCAGTCCGGGCACGGGCCGCCGCCCAAAGCCATGCAGGTCGCGATAACCGGGATGCGCGCCGATGCTCACACCGCGCTCTTTCGCAAGCTTCGCGGTCTTGAGCATGATGTCGGAATCGCCTGCGTGAAATCCACAGGCGACGTTGACGCTGCTGGCGAGACCGAGCATGGCATCGTCGTTGCCCATGTCCCATGCGCCGAAACCTTCGCCGAGATCGCTGTTGAGATCGATGATCATAATACGCCTCGTGGAGGATTAAGGTTCGCCGGTATCCGTCGCACTCACCGCGACGCCCGCGACATTGGCCTTCTGCAATTCGACAAGATTGAGGCTCGATCCGCCGGCCGCATGAACGCGCTCGGGCAGCGCACGCATGAACTCGGCCAGCTTTCGTGCCTCGGCTTGTGCCTCTTCGACGCCGATGGCCTTGAAACGGATGATCGCGCCCGACTGCATCTGAGCAAAGCGTCCGAGGTCGGCGCTGATAACCGTTGCGATCTTCGGATAGCCGCCGGTCGTTCCGTGATCCGCCATCAAGACGATGGGCTGGCCACTACCGGGAACCTGAATGCTTCCGTGTACGGCACCGTCGGAAACGATGTTGTGTCCGCCGGAGTGAACGACTTTCGGGCCTTCGAGCCGGTAGCCCATGCGGTCGCTGGTGGCGGAGATGCGCCACTCGCTGTTGAGAAACACATCGCATGCGGCACCGAACTCGTCGTCCTGCGGTCCCATGACGACGCGGATCGCGTCTTTTGGCATATCGAACGTGTCCAGCGCGCGTTCGTGGGGCGCGACTTGCGCGGTACCCACGTCCAGCGTGTCGCCTGGTTGCAGCGGGCGCGGGAAGGGGCTGCCCAGACCGGCACGGGCATTGACGGAAAGACTTCCGAACACCGGCTCACCCGCGATGCCGCCTTCGACGGCGAGATAGCTGAACATGCCGTTGCGTGCGGCGCTGATTTTAAGCGTCTCGCCTTCGGCCATCAAAGCTGTTTCATTCATCAGCATCGGCGATCCGGAAATCTCCGCGATCCGCGCAGCACCGGACAACGCGACACGAACCGCACCGTTATGCGCGGTAAACGATGCGCCGAACGGTCCGATCTCGATAGCGGCGGTGAACGGGATATTCCCCGCAAGGCAGTTCGCCATGGCGAGCGAGACACGATCCATCGCACCGCTGGTGGTGAGTCCGTAACGCTGCGCGCCGAAACGGCCGGCATCCTGCACGGATGTCGCTGGCCCGGTTGTGACAACGACAAGCTTGCTCATGACGCCATCAGTTCGGCGACGGTCTCGCCGCATTCGGCTGCACGATCGAGCGAGGCGAATTCGCCGGCAGCGATGGAATAGAAATGAACGGCGTCGCCGGGCTCCATCAAAAACACCGGATCGCGATGCGGATGAAACGTACGAACCGGCGTTCGTCCCAGCAGATGCCAGCCGCTCGGCGCTGCGAGACATTGCACGCAGGCCTGGACGCCGCCGATTGAAATGGTGCCGGGTGGTGTTTCGGTTCGCGGGCTTTCGCGGCGGGGCGTCGCGATGGCGGGATCGAGACCGCTCAGATAGGCGAAGCCGGGTGTAAAGCCGATCATCGCCACGCGATATTCGCTGCCGGTGTGCTTGGCGATGACGTCGGATGTCGAGAGGTTGTGCGTACGCGCGACATCATCGAGGTCGGCACCATACTCGCCGCCATAAACCACGGGAACGCGCCAGCGCCGGATGCGGGTTTCAGCGGGCACGGGCCGTTGCGCGAGCGCGAGTAGTGTCTCTGACAACGCGGCAAAGCCAACCAGCAAGGGGTCGTAATGGACCAGCAGCGAGCGATAGGTCGGAACAGTTTCCAGAACGCCAGCGACAGCTTCGCTTGCGACATTGCGATCGAGCGCCAGAACTTGCCTGCTGATGGCCGGATCGATGCTGCGGCCGAATTCGACCGTCAGGGCAGTATCTCCAGACGGGAGGATGCGGGGCGAAGCGGTCATCGACGGGCCGGAAATCTCGCAAAATCAGTCAGCAATTGTCCGATACTATCGGCAAATTGGCAAATAAGCTGGCTTTATCGCAACACATAAGCGGGCATGGCCGGTCACGCGATTGTCGCCTTGACGCGATGCCTTGCTTTCGCAACAAGGCGTGGCACACCACACCAGCCCGGAGTCCTCCGATATGTCGCTCTCACCTGAAGCCGTCGCAACGCTCAAGAAGATCACGACCGCCACGATCACGACGATCCTTCTCAAAAAGGGGCTTCGTAACGTCTGGCTGCGCGGCTCGCGTCCGCTGCGTCCCGGTCAAGAGCGGCTGGTCGGCCCGGCGTTCACCCTGCGCTTCGTGCCGGCGCGGGAAGATCTCGCGACACCGGAATCATGGTCGAAGCCGATTTCGACCCGGACCGCGATCGAGGCGATGCCGGCGGGCTGCATCGCTGTGGTCGACGCGATGGGAATTACCGATGCTGGAATTTTCGGTGACATTCTTTGCGCGCGCATGGCCAAGCGTGGCGTCACCGCGCTGGTGACGGATGGCGTGGTGCGCGATCTCGAAGGCGTGCTCG
>CALRLJ020000365.1:0-3977 GCA_943368635.1 Sediminibacterium ginsengisoli
TGATGATTTCGTTGAGCAGCGAAGGACGGAAAAAACGCGGCAGCGCGCGCTCGGTTGTGCGCCCGATAACGATTTGCGTGACATTTTCGAAGCGGCAGAAACGCAGGATCTCAGCGGGCAGGTCATTTCCGACCAAGGTCTTTGTTTCACCTCCCAATGTCTGCGTCAGCTTGATGGCACCATCGATGCGGGTTCGTGCCTCGCGGCTGAGTTCGCGTCCGGGGCGCTCGACAGTTACCGTAATCCACGGCGCATCCATAAGGTCGGCCAAACGCTTCGCTGTTCTGACGATAGCTTCTACGCCCGGATCGGGGCCGATGCAGGCTGCAATGCGCTCGCCCGCAGCCCACGGTCCTTCGATGGCATGCGCCTGCATGCGCGAGACCAGATCGACGTCGATCCGCTCGGCGGCTCGCCGTAGCGCCAGTTCACGCAACGCCGTCAGATTCTGGGGCTTGAAGAAATTCTCGACGGCGCGGGCAGCCGTGTCCTGTACGTAGATCTTTCCTTCGGCGAGGCGCTTGAGCAACTCATCCGGCGGAAAGTCCACCAGCACGAGTTCGCCCGCCTTGTCGAAGACCGTATCGGGTACCGTTTCGCGGACGCGGACCTTGGTGATCTTTTGAATAAGGTCGTTGAGCCCTTCGAGGTGCTGGATGTTCAGGGTGGTCCAGACATCAATTCCGGCATCGAGAAGTTCTTCGATATCCTGCCATCGCTTGGGGTGCCGGCTCCCGGGAACGTTGGTGTGGGCGTATTCGTCAACGAGCAGCAAGCGGGGATGGCGGGCCAGGGCGGCGTCAAGGTCGAACTCCTTGACGACCTGATTGTGATAAACGATGGGTTTACGCGGAAGACTCTCGAGGCCATCTGCGAGGGCTTCTGTCTCGCGGCGGCCGTGCGTTTCAACCAGACCGGCGACGACCTCGCGGCCGTCGTCCTGTTCATTCCGCGCTGCTGTCAGCATAGCGTAGGTCTTCCCGACGCCAGGCGCAGCTCCCAAAAAGATTTTCAGGCGGCCGCGGGTTTCCCTGTTGGCGATGGCCAGCAGGGCATCGGGAGAAGCTCTTTGACTTGCTCTGTCGCCTTGTGCAGCCGGCATGGAAATCCTTTACCCCTCATTTTACGGCCGAATTGCATCGAGCGCGAGATTTAGCGTGAGAACATTCACACGGGGTTCGCCGAAAATGCCGAAATCGCGCCCCTCGATATGTGACACGGTGGCCGACCGGACCCGGTCAACGCTTAAGCCCCGGGCCTTCGCGACGCGCGGAATCTGGGCAAACGCGTTTTCGGGCGAGATGTGCGGATCGAGTCCGCTGGCAGATGTCGTGACGCTGTCGGCGGACAAAGAACCGGTGATACCTTCCTCGCGAAGCACCGCGATGTCGCCTTTAACGCGATCAATCAGCTTTTGCGAGGTGGGTCCGAGATTGGAGCCGCTTGAGCTGCCCGCATTGTACGGCGCATCGACAGTCCTGCTGGCATCCGCCGGGTCCGGCGCGCTGGTGGCGGACGGGCGGGGGTGAAAGTATCGCGCTTCCGTGAAGTTCTGGCCGATCAGATGAGAGCCGATGGTTCTGCCGTCCTTTTCGATCAGGCCGCCGCTTGCCCGCCACGGCATGGCTAGCTGTGCCGCGCCTGTTATGGCGAGCGGATAGGCAAGACCGGTCAGCGCCACGAAGAGAATCATCATCACGAAGGCAGGGCGAAGTTGGGTCACCATGGACGTTCTCCTCAGGCCAAATGAAGCGCATTGACAACCAGATCGACGATCTTGATGCCGACGAACGGTACGATCAGTCCGCCGAGACCGTAGATCACGAGATTGCGGCGCAGCAAGGCGGCGGCCCCAACCGGCCGATAAGCCACGCCTTTCAGCGCGAGAGGGATCAGCGCAACGATAATCAGTGCGTTGAAGATGACCGCTGACAGGATAGCGCTCTGTGGTGTTCCCAGTTGCATGATGTTGATTTTGCCGAGCTCGGGATAGGTCGCGAGAAAAAGCGCGGGGATGATCGCAAAATACTTCGCGACGTCATTCGCAATCGAGAAAGTCGTGAGAGATCCGCGCGTCATCAGCAGTTGTTTGCCAATGCCGACGACCTCGATCAGCTTCGTTGGATTGGAGTCGAGATCGATCATATTGCCGGCTTCCCGCGCCGCCTGTGTGCCGGTCTGCATTGCAACGCCGACATCAGCCTGTGCCAGCGCAGGCGCGTCATTGGTGCCGTCGCCGCACATGGCGATCAGGTGGCCTTTCGATTGTTCCTCGCGGATATAACGTAGCTTGTCCTCCGGCGTGGCTTCGGCAATGAAATCATCAACGCCGGCTTCCGAGGCGATAGCGGCCGCTGTGACAGGATTATCGCCGGTGACCATCACGGTGCGTATGCCCATACGGCGCAGCTCGGCAAAGCGTTCCTTGATGTCAGGCTTCACCACGTCCTTGAGATGAATGACGCCCAGGAGGCGGTTGCCATCGGCTAGACCGAGCGGTGTGCCGCCGGAGCGCGCGATCCGCTCATAGGCATTGCGGAACGCAGGAGGCTCCACCTGATCGCTGCCGCCGCACTCACGCATGAACTTCAGGATGGCGTCAATCGCGCCCTTGCGCAGGCGCTGCATGCCAGTGTCGATGCCGGAGAGACGGGTGGTCGCGGAAAATTCGATGAACTTCGCGCCGGCCGGTGCTTGCTGTGCGGGAATCCCATACTTTTCCGTCACAAGTGCGATGATTGAGCGTCCCTCAGCAGTGTCATCGGTGAGGCTGGCCATCATGGCTGCGTTCGCAACCTCCCGTTCCGACACGCCGGCAACAGGGATGATTTCGCTCGCGAGGCGGTTGCCGAAGGTGATCGTACCGGTCTTGTCTAACAACAGTGTATCGACGTCGCCGGCGGCCTCGACCGCGCGGCCGGACATCGCCAGGACATTGAATTTCAGCAAGCGGTCCATGCCGGCGATGCCGATGGCGGAGAGCAAGCCGCCAATGGTGGTGGGAATGAGCGTGACAAGAAGCGCCGTAAGGACAGTGATCGAAAGAACTGTTCCCGAATAGCTCGCAAGGGGCCAGAGTGTTACAACGGCGATCAGGAAGATGAGCGTCATGCCCGACAGCAGAATTGACAGGGCAAGTTCGTTGGGCGTCTTCTGGCGTTCCGCGCCTTCAACCAGCGCGATCATGCGGTCCAGGAATGACGATCCCGGCGCTGCCGTCACGCGAATGATGAGCCAGTCGGAAATCACCGTAGTGCCGCCGGTGACGGCTGATCGATCCCCGCCGGATTCGCGGATCACCGGCGCGGATTCGCCCGTCACGGCTGCTTCGTTGACCGAAGCAATGCCTTCGACAATCTCTCCGTCCGTGGGAATAATCTCGCCTGCGTCCACACGGATGAGATCGCCGACTTCGAGGTCGGATGCGGTGACGCCCTCATACAAATCAGGGTTGTTCGGCATCAATAGCCTTTTCGCGCGCGTTTCCGTCCGCGTCTGCCGCAGCGTATCGGCCTGGGCCCGGCCACGCCCTTCGGCGATCGCCTCGGCGAAGTTGGCGAACAGTACGGTGAACCAGAGCCACACGGCAATCTGCCCGCTGAACCACGCGGATTGGGCATGGATCACGTCAATGACGAACGCCACAGTGACCACCGCGGCGACGACTTCCGTCACAAAGATAACGGGGTTTCTCATCAGATGCCGCGGATCGAGCTTACGGAACGCGTCGAGCGCCGCGCGTGACATAAGGCTGGGATCGATCAGGGATGGCTGGGTTGCTGTGCGTGCCATGGCAGTTCGCTTTCAATCGTTGTGAACGGTTGGCTCAGAAGGTTTTGCCAGCGAGCATCTGGAGATGTTCGACGATGGGGCCGAGGGCAAGCGCCGGGAAGAACTCAAGTCCTGCCACGATCAGGATGGTGCCGACGAGGAGGGCAACGAACAAAGCGGTATGGGTCGGAAATGTGCCTTCGGAT
>CALRLJ020000366.1:0-3971 GCA_943368635.1 Sediminibacterium ginsengisoli
ACCGACTCCGGCGGCTTTCAGGTCATGTCACTCGCCAAGCTGCGCAGGGTGACCGAGAAGGCCGTGACGTTCAGTTCGCACATCGACGGCACGAAGGTGGAGTTGTCGCCCGAGCGGGCCATTGAAGTGCAGCGGTTGCTCGGCTCCGACATCGCCATGCAACTCGATGAATGCGTGCGACTTCCGGCGGAGCGGGCCGACATCGAACGCGCCATGCAGTTATCGATCCGCTGGGCGGAGCGCTCGAAGCGCGCGTTCGAAACCGCGCCTGAAGGATACATGCTGTTCGGTATCGCGCAGGGTGGCGATATTCCCGAGCTGCGTCGTGAGAGCACCCGTGCGCTGATCGACATCGGTTTCCACGGTTATGCGGTCGGTGGACTGGCAGTCGGCGAACCACAGGCCGTCATGCTGGCGATGATCGAGGAGGTTGCTCCGATCCTACCGCAGGAGCGTCCGCGTTATCTGATGGGCGTCGGAACCCCCGACGATATGCTGGAGGCGATCGCACGGGGAATTGACATGTTCGATTGTGTGATGCCGACGCGTAATGGCCGCCACGGTCACGTTTTCACACGGCGTGGAGTCCTCAATCTGCGTAACGCCCGCCACGCGGACGATCCACGTCCGTTGGACGACGAGAGCAACTGGCGTTCGGCGCGCGATTATTCACGCGCTTACCTGCACCACCTTGTGAAGTCCGAGGAGGCGTTGGGCGCGATGCTGCTATCGGAAATCAACATCGCTTACTATCAGAACCTGATGAGCGGAGCCCGCGCTGCTATTGCCGCCGGGACATACGACAATTATCGCGCTTCAGTTCGTGAAGGATGGGCGCGCGGCGATGTCGCGCCGCGCTGAAGTTACGCGAACAAGCTATGGTGTCAGTTACAAACGATCCTTGTCGAGTGCTTCGTGACGAAGCCATAGCCGCAATTGTCGCAAGTCCACAGATAGCTGATCACGTCGTCGGAAAGAAATGCGGACGCCTCGGCTGCGACCATCGAATCCGCGCAAATCGTGCAAATGGGCCGGTCTGCCATGCGCGGCGGTAAGCGTGACGGTGTGGTCGACAGGATTTCAGCAAGTGCTGGCATCGTGACCTCCCTACCCAGTTTAAGGTTGCCCTCAGTATAGGCAGGGGAAGTTGAAGATGTCGCAACACAAATGCGTTCCTTTTGCGAAATCGTATTTTGCGTTGCAACGTTTTCCGAGCGCGCCGCGATTGCTCTTGCATGCGCGGTCGCTGCCACCCTTAATGGCAAAAGCTGTTTGTTTTGCGTAACTTTCTCTCATGGTTCGCATTCGAGTAATCTGGAGGATCCGGCATGGATACCAAGTCAACCCCGAACGTTTCACAGGCGCATCGGCCGGGACGCGGACGAGTCTATGACAGCATCGTTGATGCATTCGGCGATACGCCGATTGTCAGGCTCCATCGATTGCCCGAGCAAAATGGTGTGAAGGCGACAATTCTCGCCAAACTTGAGTATTTCAATCCCGCCGCCAGCGTGAAAGACCGTATCGGCGCGGCGATGATCATTGCGATGGAAAAGGCCGGTGTGATCGATCCGGATACCGTTCTGATCGAACCCACATCCGGAAATACGGGTATCGCGCTGGCGTTCGTCGCAGCATCGCGTGGGTATCGTTTGAAGCTTGTGATGCCGGAATCGATGTCAATCGAGCGCCGCAAGATGCTGGCATTCCTCGGTGCGGAAATTGTTCTGACGCCGGCAGCTCAGGGCATGAAAGGTGCAATCGCAACTGCGGAGGAATTGATTCGCAATACGCCGAACTCGGTCATGCCGCAGCAGTTCAAGAACCTGGCCAATCCGGAAGTTCACCGCCGCACCACCGCTGAGGAAATCTGGAATGACACCAACGGCAATATCGATGTGTTTGTCGCGGGTGTTGGCACCGGCGGCACCATCACCGGTGTGGGACAGGTCTTGAAGCCTCGCAAGCCGTCCCTGCGTATCGTGGCCGTCGAGCCGGTGGAAAGTCCGGTGCTGTCCGGCGGCCAGCATTCGCCGCACAAGATTCAGGGCATCGGCGCGGGGTTCGTTCCGGATATTCTCGACCGGTCGGTGATCGATGAGATCGTCAAGGTCGATAGCGCGACCGCCATTGCGACGTCGCGCGCTCTGGCACGCATTGAAGGTATTCCCGGAGGCATCTCGTCGGGAGCGGCAATCGCAGCTGCGATTGAACTCGGCAAGCGGCCCGAGAATACGGGAAAAACCATTCTTGCGATCGTGCCGTCGTTCTCCGAGCGGTATCTGTCGACGCCATTGTTCGAGGGAATCTGAGGATGGCATCACCTCCGAGACGGCCGCACACGTTGAGCGATGCGAAGACCGAGGCCGAAGCCGCGTTCAAATCGGCTACTGCAAAAGTGCCGGAGGCGCTGCCCAGGACGACCGCTATCCCCGGCGTGAAGGAGCTTGTTTCGATCCGGATCGATCAGGATGTGCTGGAGCATTTCCAGGAAGGTGGCCCCGGATGGCAGGACCGCATCAATGCGGCGCTTCGCAAGGCTGCCGGGAAGTCCGAGTAAATCAAGCCACGCGATTGACGCGCGCGGCTTCCTTCTGGGCGTCAAAATCACGCCGGCGGCGTGCAAGTTCATCCGGCGCCATGCGCTCGACGTTGTTGTAGTCGAGCTTCCATGATGCATCCGCGCTCCAGCGCAGCGGGGATTGAACCGTCGTCTGCGGACCCGGCGCGCTTTCCAGCACCTTCAACGCCAGCTCAAGCGTGAAGGCCTGCGATGAGACGTCGTGCGGCTTGCCGGCTGAGTTGCCCAGCGGGAAATCGCTGAACAGAAATCGTGGCGCGGCGGCATGTTCGATAATGTCCTTGGCGCAACCCATCACGACCGTCGAAATCCCGTTGGCCTCCAGATGGCGGGCGACCAGGACCGTGGTCTGATGGCACACCGGACAGTTCGGTACGAGCACGACAGCATCTATGTTGTCCGCTTTGCAGCGTGCAAGAATATCCGGCGCGTCGGTATCGATGGTGACACGGTGACTGCGGTTAGTTGGTGCACCGAAAAAACGCGGCGCGACCGATCCGATCCGGCCTTCGCCGGCAAGACGATGCAATTGTGCCAACGGAAACCAGGTGCTCGAGTCGGTCGCTAACGTGTGCGCGCGGTCGTAGGCGATGTGCGAGATGCGCAAATCGTGCTGTTGCGCGGTGTCGCCATCGTAGACCTGATAGAATTTAGCGCTGCCGTTGTAGGCTGCACCCGGTCCCTGATCGCCTTTCGTGGGATCGAAGCGGGCTGCCGTGGTTACGATCGCCACGCGAGAAACCGCCAGAGGCTTTGTCAGCGGCTGGAATGGCGCCCCGATATTATGCGCCCAGCGGTAGGGGGTGTCGTAGCCGATGGCGAGATAATAATCCCGAGTCCGCTGCATGTAAGGAACGGGGACGTCGAAGTCGCGCACGGTATCCTCGGGTACAGCAGGCGAATCCGTCATGATGATCGTCCTCGATATTTGACGAAGTAGGCGTAGCAGATGCGCTTCCTCTCAGCCATATTCAAGGGAACGATGCCAGCCATTCCGGCGCTGCGGATGAATAAGGAAGCCTGTCGATGAGTGGAAAAAAGAAGAAAGTCGATGTTGCGGATGCGAGAAAACGGAGGTCGCTCCCGCCGGACCCGACCAAGGATGCGCCATTCAAGGTTGATCCCAACAGCGATGACTTCGCGACGCCTCGGAACGACCTGAGCGAGGAGGAACTCAAGGAACAGGAGGACCGCAGATCCTGACATTCGCCAAGCGGTGTCAGAACCCGGGGGGCGCGGCCAGACCATTCAGGCCGGATGAATAAGGACTTATTTACCAATGTTGGGCACATTTTAGGCAGTTTTCATCCCTGTTGATTTTTCACGCTGCAACAGCTTCTGGGACCGCTCACAATGACTCTCCCTCAGCCGTCAGCGGCTCATGAGATCG
>CALRLJ020000367.1:0-3961 GCA_943368635.1 Sediminibacterium ginsengisoli
CATCAAAATATCGAAAATCGGGGCCGCTGAGGCCAGCTGGCCGGTCTGTTTGGCGACTTCCTGGGTCGGCAGGAACAAAAGACCGTTATTGTCAAAAAAGGCCCCGCCACCCGGCCGCCGGATCGAAATGAACTTTTCGGTCCGTTGCAGCAACTTCTTCTCAAGGGCATCGCCAGCCTGCCGGGCACGTTCCGGGGTCGGAGCCTCTACAACGGCCAGAATCGAGTCATTTCGGCCCGGAAAGGCCTTTTCGAAGTCGATTTCGCGCTTTCGCCAGTCAAGATTAGAGGAGATGAGCGTTGCAACATCCGTATTGATGGCAAAGTTCCGGTGGGAATAGACGCCCGCAGCCGCAGCCAGAGCCAAGCCAGCCACAAGGACCAGCCATGCGTGGCGCGTGCAAAAACGAACAAGCGATACAATAGTCCTTGTCAGCACAGGTTTTCTTTCTATTTCTGGCGACCAGCTTGCGGTAAAGGCAACTGCCGGGGAGGCAGGCGGTTATCTTACTGATGCCTCAAACGATGCCCTTAAGTCACACAATAGTGGCATTTAACCAGCAGTTCCTCAGAACTACTGCTGGATAGCTGCAATAATGCTACACTGCAAAATGTTCTCGTCTTGTTCCACAGTCGCATTGGAAGCCTTGGTATGACCTCTTCAACCCCATTGCTCGACGCAATCAAGTCGCCCGCTGACCTTCGAAAAATGAAGGAAAGCGACCTGCCTCAAGTTGCGGCAGAAGTTCGCGCCGAAACAATCAACGCGGTTGCAGTTACTGGCGGTCATCTCGGCTCCGGTCTCGGTGTCGTCGAACTGACGGTTGCAATACATCATGTTTTTAATACGCCCGCCGATCGCGTCATCTGGGACGTCGGCCATCAGGCCTATCCGCACAAGATATTGACCGAGCGGCGCGATCGGATTCGCACCCTGCGTCAGGGTGGCGGCCTGTCCGGCTTTACCAAGCGCGCGGAGAGCGAATACGACTGTTTCGGCGCGGCGCATTCGTCGACCTCCATTTCGGCAGGCCTCGGCATGGCTGTCGCGCGCGATCTGGCTGGCGGCAACAACAACGTCATCGCCGTGATCGGCGACGGAGCGATGTCCGCCGGCATGGCCTATGAGGCGATGAACAATGCCGGCGCGATGGATTCGCGCCTGATCGTGATTCTCAACGACAACGAGATGTCGATTGCACCGCCGGTCGGCGCGATGTCGTCTTATCTGTCGCGCCTGACCTCCAGCAACACCTACCGTTCTCTCCGCGAGATCGGCAAGCAAGTTGCCAAGCGTCTTCCAAAATTCGTCGAGAAGGGCGCGCAGCGCGCTGAGGAATATGCCCGCGGCATGCTGTCGGGCGGCACGCTGTTCGAGGAACTCGGCTTCTACTATGTCGGCCCGATCGACGGTCACAACCTCGACCACCTGCTGCCGGTTCTCAAGAACGTGCGCGATTCGAAGGTCGGCCCGACGCTGATCCACGTCGTCACCGAAAAGGGCAAAGGTTACGTCCCGGCTGAAGCCGCCTCAGACAAATATCACGGCGTGGTCAAATTCGACGTCGCCACCGGTAAGCAGGCGAAGGCACAGGCCAACGCCCCTGCCTATACCAAGGTGTTCGGCACCAGCCTCGTCAAGGAAGCCGAAAAGGACGACAAGATCGTCGCCATCACCGCTGCGATGCCGGGCGGCACTGGTGTCGATATTTTCAGCAAGGCCTTTCCTGAGCGTACTTTCGACGTCGGTATCGCCGAGCAGCACGGCGTGACCTTCGCCGCCGGTCTCGCGTCCGAGGGCCTGAAGCCGTTCGTCGCCATCTACTCGACCTTCCTGCAGCGCGCCTACGACCAGGTGGTCCATGACGTCGCCATTCAGGGTCTGCCGGTCCGCTTCATCATCGACCGTGCCGGTCTCGTCGGCGCCGACGGGCCGACCCATGCAGGCTCGTTCGATCTGGCCTATCTCGGCTGTTTGCCTGGCATGGTGCTGATGGCTGCGGCCGATGAAGCTGAACTGGTTCACATGGTCGCGACTGCGGCCGCCATCGATGACCGCCCCTCGGCCATCCGCTTCCCGCGCGGCGACGGTGTCGGTGTCGACCTGCCGTCGGTCGGCGTCCCACTTGAAATCGGCAAGGGCCGCATCGTCCGTGAGGGCACCTCAGTGGCGCTGGTCTCACTCGGCACCCGTCTTCAGGAATGCCTGAAGGCTGCAGATATTCTAAAAAACCACGGCTTAACGACGACCGTCGCCGATGCCAGATTTGCCAAGCCGATCGACACGGACATGATCCTGCGTCTGGCGCGCGATCACGACGTGCTCATCACCATCGAGGAAGGATCGATCGGAGGCTTCGGGGCGCAGGTCTTGCATACCCTTGCGGAGAACGGCGCGCTCGACAAAGGACTGAAGGTTCGCTCCATGGTTCTTCCGGATACGTTTATCGATCAGGACAGCCCGGCTGCGATGTACGCGAAGGCCGGCCTCGACGCCAAGGGCATCGTGACGCGCGTCTTCGAAGCACTGGGCCGCGAAGGCGAAATCAGCGCGGTGCAGCTTGCTTAATCACGCGCCCAAAGCCGAGATGAAAATCCTGCTGGCCCAGCCGCGCGGGTTTTGCGCCGGCGTCGTGCGTGCGATCGAGATCGTCGAGCGTGCGCTGGAGAAGTACGGCCCGCCGGTCTATGTCCGCCACGAGATCGTCCACAACAAGTACGTGGTCGAAAGCCTGAAGGCCAAGGGCGCGGTGTTCGTCGAGGATCTGCACGAGGTTCCGGCCAACGCGATCACGGTGTTCAGCGCCCACGGGGTTGCCAAGAGCGTCGAGGAAGAAGCCGCCTCGCGCAGCCTTCCCGTGCTTAACGCCACCTGCCCGCTGGTCACGAAAGTTCACAATCAGGGGAAGCGCTACGTCTCCAAGGGGCGCAAGCTGGTCCTGATCGGCCATGAAGGCCACCCGGAAGTTGTAGGCACGATGGGTCAGGTTCCCGGCCCCGTGATCCTCGTCCAGAGCGTGCAGGACGTCGCCGCACTCGATCTGCCGGGCGACGAGCCGATGGCCTACATCACCCAGACGACGCTCAGCGTCGATGACACCCGCGACATCATCGCCGCCCTCGAGGACCGCTTCAGCGACCTCGAAGGCCCGGATACACGCGACATCTGCTACGCGACACAAAACCGCCAGTCTTCGGTGCGAGACCTCAGCAAGCTCGTCGATGTCATTCTGGTGGTCGGCGCGACTAACAGTTCCAACTCCAACCGCCTCCGCGAAATCGGGACCGAAGTTGGCGTCCCGAGCTACCTGATCGCCGACGGCAGCCAACTCAATCCTGAATGGTTGAAGGACGCGAAGACCGTCGGCATCACCGCAGGCGCCTCGGCGCCGGAGGTGCTGGTGGACGATGTGATTGACGCCCTGCGGAGAATCGGACCGGTGACAGTGTCCGTACTGCCGGGCCGGGAGGAAAACATCGAATTCAGACTTCCTGCGGAGCTGGTTCAACGCCAACCGCGGCTCACTCCTGTGATGCAAGAAAGATAGCTGTTCATGGCCATTCCATTTTTCAAAGAGATCAAGATCGGCTCCTACCTCATGAAGCAGAAGCTCATGGGCAATAAGCGGTATCCGCTGGTGCTGATGCTCGAACCGTTGTTCCGCTGCAACCTCGCTTGCGTCGGCTGCGGCAAGATCGATTATCCCGATGCGATCCTGAATCGCCGCATGTCGGCGCAGGAATGCTGGGACGCAGCTGAAGAATGCGGTGCGCCGATGGTTGCGATCCCCGGCGGCGAGCCGCTGATCCACAAGGAGATCGGCGAAATCGTGCGCGGCCTGGTGGCACGCAAGAAGTTCGTGTCGCTCTGCACCAACGCGCTGCTGCTCGAGAAGAAGCTCGATCTGTTCGAGCCCTCGCCTTACCTGTTCTTCTCGGTGCATCTCGATGGCCTGAAAGAT
>CALRLJ020000368.1:0-3938 GCA_943368635.1 Sediminibacterium ginsengisoli
GGCCATCGCACTGCGGTGCCAGCCGTTCGATCACACGCTCCAGAATGGGACGCCCGCCGACGGTTCGCATAGGCTTGTCGCCGCCGCCCATGCGCTGCGCGAGGCCACCAGCAAGCAGGACACCGAGCGTTGCAGGGCGGCTATCGGTCATTCTGTCGATCCTTGAGACCTGGATGCAATGATGCGGCCGAACAATTCAGTCGCCGGGCCTATTCTATATGCTATTGCACAGCCTGATATAATCGGTGATTGCCCGAAATTTCGGGGGTGCGGAGCAGGTTATGAAGGTTATCGGACTGGCGGGGTGGAGCGGGGCGGGCAAGACGACCTTGCTGACCCGGCTGATTCCTCACCTGGTCGCTACAGGTGTGCGTGTTTCGACCATCAAACATGCGCATCACAATTTCGATGTCGATGTTCCGGGTAAGGATTCCTGGCATCACCGGCAAGCTGGCGCTACCGAGGTGCTGGTGTCGTCGGGGCGGCGCTGGGCGCTGATGCATGAGCTTCGCGGGGCACATGAACCATCGTTACGCGATCTTCTGGTCAAGATGTCGCCAGTCGATCTTGTCATTGTCGAAGGCTACAAAACCGACAGCCACCCAAAAATTGAGATTTACCGTGCTGCGAACGGCAAAATGCTGCTCCATCCGGATGACTCAGCCATAGTCGGTATTGCCACCGACACGGCCATCGACACACGGCTGCCATCCGTCCATCTCGATGACATTCCCGCGGTCGCAGACCTGATTCAGGCGGTGGCCGTGAATGTTGCCGAGGTTCTGGCGCGTGAAGAAGTTGATTGAATCGCCGATGTCGACGATCAAGCTCGATCTCATTGGCCTCAAGTGCCCGCTGCCTGTCATCAGAACGCAAAAGGCGCTGGTAAAAATGAATCCGGGTGAGCGGATCGAAGTCCACTGTACCGATCCGCTGTCCGTCATCGACATTCCCAACCTCATTCGCGAGACCGGAGACCATGTCGAGATTTCCGAACGAAACGACACGCGGATCGTTTTCCTGATCGAGAAAGCTCATACGCCGGCCCGTTGAAACAGTAATTGAACGAGCAGGCGATAGCTATTTGAGGCTGACGACCTCGCCATCCTCTTTGACAAACGACGCGACAGGTTCTTGCAGCAACTCGAGAACCGCTTCCGAGGGGCGGCAGAGGCGGACGCCTTTCGATGTCTCGACAATCGGCCGGTTGATCAGGATCGGGTGCGCCATCATCGCATCCAGCAACGCGTCGTCGCTCAACTCCGGATCGGCAAGACCGAGTTCTGTGAATGGTGTGCCTTTTTCTCGCAGCAGGCCGCGCACCGGAATGTTCATCGCCTTGACTAAAGCGATCAGCCGTTCGCGAGAAGGTGGCGCCTTGAGATAGTCGATAACCACGGGATCTTCGCCGCTTTGCCGGATCATCGCCAGCGTGTTACGCGACGTGCCGCATGCGGGATTGTGATAAATGGTGACGGTCATGGGGCCTTATCCGGTGTTGATCCTCCAAACACGGCGGAAAGATCGGCGACCTGCTCAGGCGTGAGTGTCCGTGGGTTCATGCCGCGTGTCATCAGATAGAGCTTTGCCGTTTCCTCAAGCTCCTCTGTGGCGAAGACCGCGGCTTCGAGCGTATCCCCGGAAACCACCGGTCCATGGTTGGACAGCAATACACAGGAGTACTTTCCGGCAAGCCCGCGGATGGCATCGGCGACGGCAGCGTCGCCCGGACGGTAGTAGGGCAGCAGCGCCGTCGCGCCACAGCGCATCACATAATAAGGGGTCAGCGGTGGCAGCGCGGCCTTCGTGTCGATGTCCGGCAGCATGGATACGGCAACGCAGTGGGCGCAGTGCAGGTGCACGACAGCGCGTGCGCCGCGCCTCGTTTCATAGAGCGCCGCATGCAGCGGAATTTCCTTGGTGGGTGCGTCTCCGGACAACAGGCGGCCGGATCCATTCAGCCTCGAAAGGCGCGCGGGATCGAGAAAGCCCAGCGAGGCACTGGTCGGCGTCACCAGCCAACCGCCATCGTCAAGCCGGACGCTGATATTTCCCGAGGAGCCGGGGGTCAAACCCCGTTCGAACAGTGAGCGGCCAAACAGGCAGATTTGATCGCGAAGCCGTGTTTCCGTCATGGGGCCGCCTTTCGGGAGGTGTTTTCCCACGGTTTGGCACGTGGCTCAAATGCCATTTTGGACGCGCTAGCAGCCATGCTACCAAACGTCCAACAGCTCGACGCAAAACGTACGAGCAAGCAACAAAATGAGGAAACATGTCCGTCAAAACGGGACGCGTCGGGGTCATCGGTCTTGGTTCGATGGGCTTTGGCATGGCGGTATCGCTCAAGCGTGCCGGCTTCGACGTGGCGGGCTACGATGTTGCACCGGAAGCTATTGCGCGCCTTGTCGCCGAAGGCGGTCGAAATGCCGCATCGCCGGCCGAAGCCGCAGACGGGGCCGATGCGGTGGTCAGCGTTGTTGTGAACGCAGCCCAGACCGAAACGATCCTGTTCGGCACTCAGGGCGTTGCGGGAACGCTGCCGAAAGGCTCGGTTTTCATATCCTCGGCAACCATGGACCCGGACGTCGCCCGACGCTTGTCCAAACAGCTGGAGGCGAGCGGCGGGCATTATCTCGATGCGCCGATCAGTGGCGGTGCGCAGCGCGCTGCGCAAGGCGAATTGACCATTCTTGCGTCCGGTAGCCCGGCTGCATTCGCCAAAGCGAGGTCAGCGCTCGATGCGATGTCGGCGAAGCTCTACGAACTGGGCAACGAAGCAGGGCAAGGTGCGGCGTTCAAGATGATCAACCAATTGCTGGCCGGTGTGCACATCGCGGCCGCCAGCGAAGCGATTGCGTTTGCCGCCAAGCAAGGCCTCGACATCGCCAAGGTCTATGAGGTTATCACAGCATCCGCGGGAAATTCCTGGATGTTCGAAAACCGGATGCCGCATGTGCTGGACGGCGACTACACCCCGCGTAGCGCGGTCGATATCTTCGTCAAGGATCTCGGCATCATTCAGGACATGGCGCGAACCGCGAAATTCCCGGTGCCGGTGTCGGCAGCGGCTCTGCAGATGTTTCTGATGACATCAGCGTCCGGCATGGGCCGCGACGACGATGCATCGGTGGCGCGGATGTATGCGCGTGTGACCGGAACGAAATTACCGGGCGAAGAACACTGATTTCAAACTTTTCCATACCTTGACCAGGAGTCGAGATGCCTCGCTTCGCTGCCAATCTCAGCATGATGTTCAACGAAGTTCCGTTCCTCGATCGTTTCGAGGCGGCGGCCAAAGCAGGCTTCACGGCGGTCGAGTTCCTGTTTCCCTATGAGCATTCGCCCGACGACATCGGGGAAAAGCTCCGCAGCAATGGCCTGACGCAGGCGTTGTTCAATCTGTTTCCCGGCGACTGGAATAAAGGTGAGCGCGGATTTGCCGCCTTGCCGGACCGTTTCGCCGATGTGCAGGCGAGCGTCGCGCAGGCACTGCCTTACGCCAGAGCGACGGGCGTCAAGCGATTGCATCTGATGGCAGGTATCGCGAATCGCTTCGATCCGAAAGCGGTTGAGTCATTTCGCCGGGGTGTGGCGTGGACGGCTGAGGCGCTGGGTAAGGAAAATATCGATCTGATGCTTGAGCCGATCAATCCGCGCGACGTGCCCGGCTATTTCCTGAACGATTTCGATTTTGCTGCCAGTGTGATCAACGATCTCAAAATGCCGAACCTGAAGTTGCAGTTCGATATTTATCACCGGCAGATTGTTCATGGCGACGTGACGATCGCGCTGCGGCAGATGATGCCCATGATCGGGCACATTCAGGTCGCCAGTGTGCCGTCGCGGAATGAACCGGCAGGCGAGGAGCTGAACTATCCGTTCCTGTTCGATGAGATGGATCGGTTAGGCTATCACGGATTCGTCGGTTGCGAGTACCG
>CALRLJ020000369.1:0-3932 GCA_943368635.1 Sediminibacterium ginsengisoli
TTTCCGCGCATCGAGATGAAACCGGAAGGCATTTTGCTGCTGGTGTTGCCGCCGCTGATTTACTCGTCCGGCGTTTCGATGAGCTGGCGCGAGTTCAAAGCCAATCTGCGCCCGATCGGCTTGCTGGCCATCGGCTGCGTGATCTTCACGACGGTGCTGGTTGCCGCCGCCGCGCATTATGCGCTCGGGCTGCCGTGGAGCGTCGGCTTCGTTCTCGGCGCAATCGTGTCGCCGCCGGATGTGGTGGCGCCGCTCGCCATCGCGCGGCGGCTAAAGTTGCCGCATCGCATCCTCGTCATCCTCGAAGGTGAAGGTCTCGCCAACGATGCCACCGCGCTGATCCTGTATCGCTTCGCTGTGCTTGCCGTCAGCACCGGCACGTTCTCGCTGGCTCCGGCCGCTGGAACATTCGTCGCCATCATCGTGGGGGAAGTCATTTTCGGCATCGCCGTGGGCTGGCTCTCATTGCGATTGCGGCAATGGGCACAAGATCCGCGGGTCGAAATCTCGCTGTCGCTGCTAACGCCTTATCTGGCGTTCTGGGTACCTGAACATCTCGGCGGTTCAGGCGTGATCGCGACCGTGGTGACCGGACTTTATGTGAGCTGGAACGGCCCGCTGATGATCTCATCGAAAACGCGTTTGCAGGGCATCTTCTTCTGGGACTTCGTGATCTGGCTGATCGAAGGCGTCTTGTTCCTGATGATCGGTTTCCAGGTGCGGCTGCTCATGGAGAAAGCCAAGGTGCTGCCGGTGAGCGAGATTCTCACCGCCATCGGCATTATTTCCGTGATCGTCGTGCTGGCGCGATTCCTGTGGGTTTTTCCCGGCACCTATCTACCGCGCCTCGTCAGCAAGCGAGTCGCCGAACGCGATGCCAAGCCGCCGTGGCGGTACATTGTCGTCATCGGCTTTACGGGGATTCGCGGCGTGGTGTCGCTTGCCGTCGCGCTCGCGCTGCCGCTAACCCTGCCGAACGGACAGGATTTCCCTCACCGCGATCTCATCCTGTTCGTAAGCTTCGGCGTGATCTTCGTCACGCTGGTCGGCATCGGACTGACGCTGCCATTGGTGGTCAAGCTGCTCGGTCTGTCGCAGCACGGACACCTTGAAGCCATTCGCGAACGCGAGGCAGAGATCGCGGCCCGGCGGGAAATCCTCGAAACCGCGCGCGGGTCGCTCGACCGGATCATTGCCGAACGCAATCTGCCGGAAGGCCTCGCCAGATTTCTTGAGGCCCGCCACGAAACCCGCATGCGCGCGCTCCCTGAGCCGCCAAGAGAAGAAGGCGAGTTCACGCCGGCCACGCAAGGGGCGTCGCTGGTGCGCGAAATCATTACGATCGAACGGACGATCCTGCACAAGCTGCTGCGTGACGGGAAAATTACCGACGAAACCCGCCGGCGTATCGAGCGCAATCTCGATCTCGAGGAAGCGGTCGTCGATAACAGCGAGAAAAACGGGCCGCTGTGATCGAACACAGCCGCCGTTCTTGTCGAAATGCGTTGAGATTTATTCCGCGGCCGTGACAGCCGGGGCTTTGGCACCGGCACCGCCATAACGCTGCTCGATATAATCGATCACCAGCGCCTTGAAGTCGGTCGCGATGCTCGCACCGCGCAGCGTGCGGAATTTCTGGCCATCGACAAACACCGGCGCGGCCGGTGTTTCGCCGGTCCCCGGCAGCGAGATGCCGATATCGGCATGCTTGGATTCGCCGGGACCGTTGACGATGCAACCCATCACCGCGACGTTAAGCTGCTCGACGCCGGGATAGCGCGTCTTCCAGCTCGGCATTTCATCGCGGATGAAGCTCTGGATGTCGCGCGCGAGCTCCTGGAACACAGTCGATGTCGTGCGTCCGCAACCGGGGCATGCGGCCACCAGCGGCACGAAGGTGCGGAAGCCCATGGTCTGGAGAATTTCCTGACCGACCTTCACTTCAACTGTGCGGTCGCCGCCGGGCTCAGGCGTCAGCGAAACGCGGATGGTGTCGCCGATGCCGTCCTGCAGAAGAATGCCAAGTGCGGCTGACGACGCGACAATGCCCTTCGAGCCCATACCGGCTTCGGTGAGACCGAGATGGATGGCGTAATCCGAGCGCGCCGCGAGTTCGCGATAGACCGCGATCAGATCCTGCACGTTCGACACCTTCGCCGAAAGGATCATGCGATTTTTCGGCAGGCCGATTTCCTCGGCACGCGCCGCCGACAGCAGCGCTGACTGCACCATCGCCTCGCGCGTGACCGCGCGGGCATCGATCGGGTTAGGCGACTTGGCGTTCTCTTCCATCAGCTTGGTCAGCAACTCCTGATCGAGCGAACCCCAGTTGGCGCCGATACGGATGGTCTTGCCGTGCTTGAGCGCCATTTCGACGATGTCGGTGAATTGCGTGTCGCGCTTGTTCTTGAATCCGACATTGCCCGGATTGATGCGGTACTTTGACAACGCGGCAGCGCAAGCCGGATGATCGGCCAGCAGCTTGTGGCCGATGTAGTGAAAGTCGCCGATCAGCGGCACATCGATGCCGAGCTTGTCGAGTTTCTCGCGGATATGCGGAACGGCAGCAGCGGCTTCGTCGCGGTCGACCGTGATACGGACCATTTCCGAGCCGGCGCGCGCGAGCGCGGCAACCTGCGTGACGGTGCCTTCAATATCGGCGGTGTCGGTGTTGGTCATCGACTGCACCACGATCGGTGCGCCGCCGCCAACCTTGACGTTGCCAACTACAACCTGAACCGTCCGATGGCGCCCCTTGGGGCCAGCCTGGATTTCCTTGGTTCGCTCTTTCAGATCGCTCACGTCAGAATCTCTTTTGCGTTCAGGTGTCGTTTTTGGTGGCAGGAAGCAGGGGATTTCCCGCTGCCTCGCCGGGGCGGTTTACCAGATATAGGCCCGCCATGACCAGAAGGGCAGCCCCCGCAAAGGCTAATGTCAGGGTGTCATGCATCACGAAATAGCCGCCAATGACCCCAAACAGGGGCGTCATAAAGGTAAATGACGACAGTTTGCTGGCCGAATAGGACTTTATGAGAAAGAACCAGATCAGGAATGTCGTCCCGACGATCCAGAAGGTCTGATAGGCCATAGACGTCAGGGCAGCCAGCCCCGGCATGTGGGTGATGCTCTCACCCGAAAGCACCGCCCCGATGGCCAAGATTGGGATCGAGACGGCGATCTGATAGGCCAGCGTTTTCTCCGCCGGCACCTGCAACAGCCGCGTCGCCTTGACCACCAGCGTGGTCGCAGCCCACAGGATGCCGCCGCCCACGACCATGATGTCACCCATGATGACAGCCGCGTCGACGGAAGGCTGCGGCACGCCGATCGCAAGCGCCACGCCTGCGAAGGACAACGCCAGACCGCCCCACTGCAAACTGCTCAAATGCTCACCGAGAAACCGCCTCGCACCAAGCGCCACCACGAAGGGCGCAACGTAGAGAAACACCACCGCGCGTGACGCCGTGGTGTAGAGCAGCCCGCGATAAATCAGAATGAATTCGAGCCCGAAGAAAAGTCCTGCGAGCAATCCCGCTTTCAGCGTGCCGTCGCGCTCGAACAACCGCACACCGCGTAGCCAGGCCACCAGCAGAATGACGATCAATCCGCCGGTTGATCTGATCGTTGCCTGCAACAGCGGCGGAATGTCGGGCAGTGCGAGCTTGATCGCAATCTGATTGAAGCCCCAGCTCAGACAGAGCATGACCATCAGGGCAATCGCCGTCGCGCTCAACGGCTTCCCCGCTGACGCAGTCTTCAAGCTCTCTGATGACATATGACCCCGAATCCGGCTTTCCGCCGTGTTGCTTGATTTATGCCGCGCGCTGGCAATGCGCGCAGGTGCCAGTGATTTCCACCACCGACAATTTCGGCGCGAACCCCGTTCCCCGCGCCGCCTCATTAAAACTTTGCGCCAGGGGTGCGGCCGGAAT
>CALRLJ020000370.1:0-3922 GCA_943368635.1 Sediminibacterium ginsengisoli
CCTGGGCGAAAGCGGGATGCCAAAGGGTCAGCAGCGCACACACCGGCAGCGCGCGCCAGTGAGGCGCACGCCAGCGATGGTCCCACAACCGGACTGGTTGCTGCCGACCTGGCACTTTCAAAAACCCTCCGGCCCTGGGAAACGGCCAGGGCCACGCCGGAAAACGCAACAAATTCATTGGATTGCGGCGAGCAACGCCCCGCCGCCCGGCGCGCGAACGCCGTTAACAGAGTTAAAACAATTATGGTTAACGAGGCGTTGAGGGCCGCCGGGCCGCGTCGCATCAGGCGGCTGGCTGTGTTAAAGGCAGCACCTCAATCGGGCGCACCTTCCGCTCCCTCAGGAACCCGGCATGGCGACTTCGACAACGCGGACGGCAACACCTCCGATGACGCATTCCACATCTCCCGCCATCGAATCCGCGCTGCGCACGCTCGACGCCGAGGCAAGCGGCGTCACCGCGCTGGCGAACGCGCTGCAATCCGACCTCGGACCGGCCTTCGACGCTGCCGTGGAGCGCGTCCGCACTGCCAAAGGCCGCCTGATCGTCACGGGTCTCGGCAAGTCCGGCCACATCGGCAAGAAAATGGCGGCGACCTTTGCCTCCACCGGCACCCCGGCCTTCTTCGTCCACGCGGCGGAAGCCAGCCACGGCGACCTAGGCATGATCACCGCCGACGATGTCATCATGGCGCTGTCGTGGTCCGGCGAGACCGCCGAATTGAAGAACCTCATCAATTATTCGCGCCGCTTCCGCATCGGGCTGATCGCGGTGACGTCGGAAGCAGACTCCACGCTGGGCGCTGCCGCCGACATCGTGCTGACACTGCCGAAAGCGCGCGAAGCCTGCCCGCACAATCTGGCGCCGACGACATCGTCGCTGATGCAGCTTGCACTCGGTGACGCGCTCGCTGTCGCATTGCTCGAAAGCCGCGGCTTCACCGCGCTCGATTTCAGCGCGCTGCATCCTTCCGGCAAGCTGGGCGCGATGCTGAAATTCGTGCGCGACCTGATGCACAAGGACGCCGCCGTGCCGGTCAAGCCGCTCGGCACCAAGATGTCCGACGCGCTGGTGGAGATGACATCGAAGGGCTTCGGCTGCGTTGGCATCATCGATGCGCGCGGTGACATCATCGGTATCGTCACCGACGGCGATTTGCGCCGTCACATGCGGCCCGATCTGATGACCGCCAGCGTCGATGACGTGATGACCAAGAATCCGAAGACCATCAGCCCGGACCTGCTCGCCAGCGAGGCGCTGGAGATTCTCAACGCATCGAAGATCACCGCACTGATCGTTACCGACGGAAAGAAGCCAGTCGGTATCGTGCACCTGCACGATATTCTACGCGCGGGCGTGGCGTAAGCTTACGCCAACTCCACGCGCAGGCTTGCGCCGTCGGCGCTCACGATCTTGACGCGGCTGCCGGACGGCGCATCCGACCCCGCCACGCGCCATATCGTATCGTCGATCCTCACCGTGCCGACGCCATCGACAATCGGCTTCTCAAGCGTGAAAACGCGGCCGATCAAGCCTTCCGCGCGCTTGTTAAGAAACGGCTTGTCGGTCGGCTTGGCATTGCGGCGGGAGAAATGCCGCCACAGCGGCACCATCGCAAGCGACAGGATCGCAAATGCGATGATCTGCGTTTGCCACGACCATACGATGCCGAACGACAGCAATCCGACGATCAGCGCGGCGAAGCCGAGCCACAGCATGAATACGCCGGGCGCGAATGTCTCGATCGCGATCAGCACGATGCCGAGGATCAGCCAGTTCCAGGTTCCCAGTTTCGCCAACAGGTCGGCCATATGATCGGGCCTTTCAGGTCGACGGCTTGGTGGTGTTCGGCACAGTGGGCGGACGCCGCGGCGCTGACGCCGATCCACCCTCACCGAACGTCGCTTTCGCAATCTCGGCAATGCCGCCGAGCGACGCCAGCATGCCGGTCGCTTCCATCGGCAGCATGATGATCTTCTGATTGGGCGATTCAGCAAGCTGGCCGAACGCCTTGATGTATTTGTCCGCGATGAAGTAGTTCAGCGATGCGACGTCGCCGCTGGCGATGGCGTTGCTGACCATCTGCGTGGCTTTCGCTTCGGCTTCCGCCGAACGCTCGCGGGCCTCGGCATCACGGAAGGCGGCTTCCTTGCGTCCTTCAGCCTGCAGGATCTGCGATTGCTTGGCACCTTCGGCGCGCAGGATTTCAGACTGACGCTGGCCCTCGGCCTGAAGAATCTCGGCACGCTTGACGCGTTCGGCCTTCATCTGGCGGCCCATCGCTTCCACCAGATCGGCCGGAGGCACGATGTCCTTGATCTCGATACGATTGACCTTGAGGCCCCAGGGCGAGACGGCGGCATCGACCACGCGCAACAACCGCTCGTTGATTTCGTCGCGATGCGACAGCACCTGATCCAGATCCATCGCGCCCATCACCGAGCGGATGTTGGTCATGGTTAGCGTCACGATAGCCTGATTGAGATTGGCGACCTCGTAACTCGCCTTAGCGGCATCGAACACCTGATAGAACGCGACACCATCCACCGAAACGGTGGCGTTATCGCGGGTAATGACCTCCTGTTCCGGAATGTCGATCACCTGCTCCATCATGTTCACCTTGCGGCCAACACGGTCGAAGTACGGAATGATGATGTTGAGGCCCGGCTCAAGGGTGCGGGTGTATTTGCCGAACCGCTCGATGGTCCAGTCATAACCCTGCGACACCGTTTTGACCCCGGCGAACAAGGTGAAGATGGCGAGCAAAACCACCGCAATCGTGAAAATATCGAAACCGGACATGAACAACTCCCTGCAGATGAACCTGAAACGCAAGACATCCCGATGCGGTCAGCCTAGCACGCCCTCATGAAAGCTGCGCTGTTCTTGGTCGGTCAAAATGGGACTACGGTTCGAACAAAGCTGTTATCCAGCTTCTAAATCCAGCCCTTAAATCCAGCCTTGCAGCTCACGCAGGACCAGCTGGCGGATTGCATCCATGCCTTCGTCGCTGTCATTGAGGCAGGGAACGGCCGAAAAATCCTGACCGCCGGCATGGTGAAATATCTCGGCGTTTTCCTGTGCAATTTCTTCAAGCGTCTCAAGGCAATCCGCCGAAAATCCGGGGGTGACGACGACAATCCGGCGCACCCCGTCTTTGGCAAGCTGTTCGATAGTCTTGTCGGTATAGGGCTGCAGCCACTCCTGATACCCGAAGCGCGACTGGAACGTCAGCATCAGATTCTTCTCGTCGAGTCCCATGCGCGCGCGCAGCGCTTCGATGGTCGCGACGCAGTGCACCTGATAGGGGTCGCCCTTGTCGATATAAGACTGCGGCATGCCATGGAACGACGCGATAATCCGCTCAGGCTTGAACGGCAGCGTCGCAAGATGCCGCTCGATCGATACCGCAAGCGCATCGATATAGCCGGGATCGTCGTAATAGGGCGGCGTAAAGCGAACCGTCGGCTGCGCGCGCATATCCTTCAAGGCCAGCGCAACCTTGTCCACCACCGTGGCCGAGGTCGATGCCGAATATTGCGGATACAGCGGCATCACCAGAATCCGGTCGCAGCCTTGCGCCATCAAGGCTTCAATGCGCGACTTGATCGACGGGTTGCCGTAGCGCATCCCCCAGTCCACCACGATATGCTTCCGGTCCGCGATAGATGCGGCGAGTTTCTCCGCCTGCGCGCGTGTGATGGTCTTGAGCGGCGACTCGTTCCGCTCGGTGTTCCAGATTTTCAGATAGTCCTTCGACTTACGCGCAGGACGGATCACAAGAACGATTCCATTGAGGATAATCTGCCAGATCAATCCCTGGTTTTCGATCACGCGCGGATCGGACAGAAACTCTCGGAGATACACACGGACACCGCGAGCGTCGGCGGTATCGGGCGTGCCGAGATTGACCAGCAACAC
>CALRLJ020000371.1:0-3904 GCA_943368635.1 Sediminibacterium ginsengisoli
TATCCTGGGCGTAAAGGTGCTGATCGACGTCGATCGAGACGTTGATTTCTTCCATGATCGCGTCGGGACTTTCACCGAAGCGACCGCCCCACATCTTGTTGCTCATATCCTGGTACTCACGCGTTCCTGCTCAGAATCCAACCGCCAACCGAAACTTTTTCGTCGCACCGGCCGTTAGCTGTATCGCTACGGCGCAATGACGAATTCAACCGAGACGAAGCTCATGTCCGACATCGATCCATCGACGCCCGGGTTGCCCCGCAAGGCTGCATATCGCCTTCGAATGACCGCCATTTCCGCCATTATAGCGGCTGCGGCGGCGATGGGTGGGATATACGGGATTGGCGGGTTGATGCGCAATGCGCACGCGCAGTCCGGATGCGCCCCTGCGGTCGATCTGGCCAAGAAAATCGCGCCTTTGGCCAAGGGTGAAGTCGCCGCATTAACCATGGCCACGTCTCCGCTTCAATTGCCCGATCTCTCATTCCAGGATTCCGAGGGCAAGACGCGAAAGCTGTCGGAATGGAAGGGCCGCACCGTCCTCGTCAATCTGTGGGCGACGTGGTGCGTGCCGTGCCGGAAGGAAATGCCCGCGCTCGACAAGCTGCAGGGCTCGCTGGGAGATAAGGATTTCGAAGTGGTTGCGATCAATATCGACACCCGCGATGCCGAGAAGCCGAAGAATTTCCTGAAAGAAGGCGGCTTGACCAAGCTCGCCTATTTTCATGACCAGAAGGCGAAAGTCTTTCAGGATCTGAAAAGCGCCGGCAGGGCGCTGGGCATGCCCACCTCGGTGCTGGTCGACGGCGCGGGATGCGAAATCGCCACCATCGCCGGTCCCGCCGAATGGGCCAGCGACGACGCGGTGAAGCTAATTAAGGCCGCCACCGCGAAATAACGCCGCAGTTCCATTTGACCGCGCGCCCTTGACGCGGCGGTTTGCGCATCTATACTTAACCTTATGGTTTACTATTCGACCGACCAGCTGAATCGCGTGTTTGCCGCCGTCGCCGATCCGACGCGGCGCGCGCTGCTGGCCGAACTTGAAGGGCGCGATAGCGTCACCATCAGCGAACTGGCGAAGCCGTTCGCAATGTCCCTCCCCGCCGTCATGAAGCATCTCGATGTGCTGTCGGATGCCGGGCTTATCACCAGAAACAAGACAGGCCGCACAGTCACGTGCCGCCTGACCGCGGCCCCGATGGAGCAGGCAATGGAATGGCTCAGCCGCTACCAGCGATTCTGGACCGCTCAACTCGATCGTCTCGCAGCTTTTGTGGAGAAGGATTTATGCTCACCCAGCCAAGCCTCACCCTCGCCCGACGGCTCAACGCCCCAGCCGCAAAAGTCTTCGAGGCGTGGACGGACCCCGCCAAAATCGTCCAGTGGTTCGGACCCGGACACACCATAGGCGACAGCGTCAAGGCTGACATGGATGTGCGTGTTGGCGGGCACTTCCGTATCAACTTTAAGACCGACGACGGCCAGTCGCACGAAGTAGGCGGCAAATATCTCGAAGTGACGCCTTATCAGCGGCTGGTGTTCAGCTGGGCCTGGCATTCGACGCCGGAGCGCGTCTCGCAGGTGACCGTTGTGCTGCGCGAGGAAGGCGATGTCACGCTGCTCACGCTGACCCACGACAAGTTCTTCGATGAATCGGCGCGCGACGGTCACGTCCGCGGCTGGACTGGAACGCTCGACAAGCTCGAGAGTTTTTTCGCCTGAAGCCGCAAGAGCGGCTTGAAATCTGAAAACCACCGAGGAGTTTAAGATGCAGTATGTCGATGGATTTGTGTTGCCAGTCCCGAAGAAAAACCTGAAAGCCTACAAGGCCATGGCCAAGCTCGCTTGCAAGGTCTGGCTCGACCATGGCGCACTCGATTATCGAGAATGCGTTGCCGAGGACGTCAAGCCCGGCAAGCTCACGTCGTTTCCGCAGAGCGTTAAGTTGAAGACCGGAGAGACCGTGATCTTCTCATGGGTCACCTACAAATCGCGCAAGCACCGCGATGCTGTGATGGGCAAAGTCATGAGCGATCCGCGGCTCGCGAAAATGATGGATCCGAAGAAATTGCCGTTCGATGGCAAACGCATGTTTTTCGGCGGGTTCGAGACCATCGTTACTGCCTGACGTTATCTCATTCCATGTTTCATCCATGCGTAAGGAGCAAGTCGATGCAAAAGATCGTGCCCTGCCTGTTCTTCGACGGCAAAGCTGAAGACGCCGTCAACTTCTACAAGTCCGTCTTCAAATCCGCCAAGGTCGGCCATATCTCCCGCTACGGCGACAACATGCCGATGCCCAAGGGCTCGGTCATGACGGCGGAACTTGAAATCGAAGGTCAGAAATTTCTCGCATTGAACGGACCTCCGATGTTCTCCTTCTCGCCTGCGATCTCGTTCATGGTGAACTGCGAAACCCAACAGGACGTCGATCACTACTGGGAGAAGCTCTCTGAAGGCGGCGAGACGCAGCAGTGCGGATGGCTCAAGGACAAGTTCGGCATGTCGTGGCAGGTCGTTCCAAGCGAGATGCCCCACCTGATGCAAGGCGCCTCACCCGCTCAGTCGCAGAAGGTGATGGAGGCGGTCATGAAGATGACCAAGCTCGACATCAAGACGATGAAACAGGCTTATGAGCAGGCGGCTTGATCACTCACACTGCGAGTTCCTGTACCGGAATGACATCAGCGTCATTCCGGTACAGGAGAGCGCAACCAATCTCTATACCCGCGCGTTTCATACCGCGTGGGCGCAAGCCGAAACCATTATGACGCGAAGGAGTGCAGCCATGTTGACAGCAAGCCATGCATTCTCCGGCTTCTCGACCAACGACATCGGCAAGGCCAAGGAATTCTACGGCCGCACGCTGGGACTCGAAGTGTCCGAAGAGCACGGACTCCTGAACCTGCATCTGGGCGGCGGCGCCGATGTGCTGATCTATCCGAAGGCCAACCATGCCCCGGCTTCCTTCACCGTTCTCAACTTTCCGGTCGATGACGTCGACAAGGCCGTCGATGAACTGGGGAAGCGCGGCGTGCGTTTCGAAATCTACGACGAGCCGGAATTCAAGACCGAAACAAAGGGCATCTCCCGCAACAACGGCGGCCCGACCATCGCATGGTTCAAGGATCCCGCCGGCAATATCCTGTCCGTGATCGACACCAACGGCACGATGTAGACGTGGCAACCGCGCTCGGCCACGCGACACAATCATCGGGGAAGCGACCATGACCTCCCACGGACATTTTCATTGGAACGAGCTGGTGACGCCTGATGCCGAGCGCGCCATGCAATTTTATCGGACATCCATCGGCTGGACGTTCGAGCCGATGCCGATGGAGGACGGCGCAACCTACTGGGTCGCCTATGCCAATGGTGAAATGGCGGCCGGAATCTTTCCGACCAACCGTGAAGCTTTCGAGGGCGTTCCCGAGGGCTGGATGTCATATCTGGCGGTGGATGACGTGGATGCGCGCGTGAAGACAGCGGTCGCCTGTGGTGCGCAACTGATGCGGCCGATCTTCGATGTGCCGCAGGTCGGCCGCATCGCGATCCTGACCGAGCCCGGCGGCGCCGGTATCGGATGGATCACGCCGGTGGCCAATTAAACCGAAATATCGAGATTGCCGCCGATGCCCGGCGCATTGTTTGCCGCCGGCTGAAGCAGTTGCAGCACCGACTTCTCTGAATCGATGTTTTGCTTCAGGACGCTGGTCGCGATTTGCTGCTGGGTGTTGGCAGCCTGCATAGCCATCATGCTGCTGACGATACTCATTATGTCCATGGAAAACGCACCCGCTTGCACCGAAGTAGCGCGACCATACGCCCGGAGCGGTTAACAAACTTTAGCTGAGGCAAGTGCTGCGAATTACCGCGTCGGGACCGGCTTGTCGCCCCGGTA
>CALRLJ020000372.1:0-3893 GCA_943368635.1 Sediminibacterium ginsengisoli
GGTGCCGTTCGTCTTCTCGGCACTGTCGAGGCGTTTGACGATGCCTTCCTTGCCGATCAGCTTGAACTGCGACGGGTCTTTCAATTTCGGATCGGCGGGCACCGGCATCTGGTTTGCCTTTTCGGCGAACGCACCGAACCGGCCTTCCTTGCCCGATGAGTGCTTCATCACACCGTTCTCGACCGTGATCTCCGCCGCAGGCACATTCCACTCGGCCGCCGCCGCAGCCACCAGCATTTCGCGCGCGGCAGCGCCGACCTTGCGCATCTGCTCGTAGGAATTGGCGATAGCGCTGGAGCCACCCGTGCCCTGCACGCCGAACAGCAGATTCTTGTAGAGCACCGGATTGGACGGCGCGTGATCGGCGCGCATCTGCGCCCAATCGGCATCAAGTTCTTCGGCAACCAGTGTCGCCATGCCGGTGAACGGTCCCTGCCCGAACTCGATGTGCTTGCAAAGCACCGTCACCGTGTCGTCGGGCTTGATGATCAGGAACGTATTCGGCGTGATGTTAACCTGCGCAGCGGCGGGTGCGCCCTGTGCGTAGGCGTTGCCGTTTTTTGCAATGTAAACGCCGATGGCGAGGCCAGCTCCGGCCTTCAGCAGCGAACGGCGCGACAATGCCGATGCGCGCGTGACTGAATTTTTGATGTGTACGTTCATGGCTCAACCCTCTAGCGACTTGGCGGCATCGTGGATCGCGGCGCGGATGCGGACATAGGTTGCGCAGCGGCAGATATTGCCGTTCATCGCAAGATCGATGTCCTCATCCGTCGGCTTCGGATTGAGTTCGAGCAGCGACGTGGCGCTCATGACCTGGCCGGACTGGCAGTAGCCGCATTGTGGAACGTCAAGCGCGACCCAGGCCTTCTGTACGGCCTTGGCTTCGCGACTCTTGACGCCTTCGATGGTTGTAATTTCGCTGGCACCGACCGCCGAAACCGGCAGCGAGCATGATCGCATCGGCTGACCATCGACATGCACAGTACATGCGCCGCATTGCGCGACGCCGCAGCCATACTTGGTGCCCATTAGTCCCGCGCCGTCGCGGATGGCCCAGAGAAGTGGAGTTTGCGGGTCGACATCCACACGATGTTCGCCGCCGTTGATCTTGAGTGTGTAGGCCGCCATGGCCGCATTCCTTCTGATGACGTCAGAAGGGCGGAGTCTACATTCGACTCGTTCTAATCAGCAATCAAACAAATGTGCGCCGCAGCGATGAATATTTTTCTCATCGCACGGAACGAAGCATCGCAATTTGCGTTGCGGCTTCCTACATATGTCAGCATCCACACCACGAATGATGACAGTTTTATTTTTCCGGCGTCACGCCACCGGAAAGCGCAATGGCTTGCCTGAAAAGAAGGCATCGAGATTCGCCATCACGCAGTCCTGCATGGCGACGTGCGCCTCGACTGTGTGACCACCTATATGCGGCGTCAGCACGACGTTGGGCAGTTTGGTCAATGCATCGGGCGTGTGCGGCTCTTTCTCGTAAACATCGAGACCCGCACCGGCGATGACATTGTTTTCGAGCGCAGCAACAAGGGCCGCCTGGTCGATCACCGAACCGCGCGAAATGTTGACGATGGTGCCCTGTGGCCCGAGCTTCTTCAGAATATCCGCATCGACCGCGTGCTGCGTGTCCGCGCCCGCGCGCACCGCCACCATCAGGATGTCGGCCCACTCCGCCAGTGCTGCGAGACTGGCGTGATACGCATACGGCACATCGTGCTTGCTGCGGCTGTAGTAACCGACCTCGGTCTCAAACGCCGCGCAGCGGACGGCAATCTTGCGGCCGATCTCGCCCATGCCGTAGATACCGATTTTGCGTCCGGTCATGCCGAGGGGCGGACGCATCGACGGTGACGGCTTCGCGCCGGACCATCCGCCGCTGCGCACATAATCGTCCGCAGGCAGCAGGCGTCGCGTCGCAGCCAGCATCAGTGTCATCGCGATGTCGGCGACAGAAGCGGCATTCGCGGCGGGACTGTTGCCGACGGCAATCTTGCGCCGTGCGGCTTCCGCAAGATCGACACCGTCATAGCCCGTGCCGTAGCAGATGATCGCACCGAGCGACGGAAGTGTATCGAGCACCGCCGGCGGGATCACCTGCCCGCCCGCCGTGATCATCGCGCGGATCGATTTGAGCTGCTCGGCCCTGAACGTCTTGATCGGCGGCATGCCTTTGCCGTCGAGCAAGTCGTAGTGCTCGCCGATGCGCACCATCTGCGCCTTGGGAAACCGCGAGTAGATCAGGACTTGATGGGGCATTGCTGAACTTCCACTAAAAGGTCAAAGAAAAAGGCGGAGCAGGTGTGACCCCGCTCCGCCTTTAGATCATTCACATCGTTGCCGATCAGGAGTTGACGCTGCCCGGCTCGACCTTGACGCCCGGACCCATCGTCGACGAGACCGCGATGCGCTGAACGTAGGTGCCCTTCGAACCGGCAGGCTTCGCCTTCACGACTGCGTCGGCCAACGCCTTGATGTTCTCAACCAGCTTTTCTGCCGAGAACGAGGCCTTGCCGATGCCGGCCTGGATGATACCGGCCTTCTCGACGCGGAACTCGACCGAGCCGCCCTTGGCGCCCTTGACGGCGTTGGCGATGTCCATGGTGACGGTGCCGATCTTCGGGTTCGGCATCATGCCACGCGGGCCGAGCACCTTACCGAGACGACCGACCAGCGGCATCATGTCCGGAGTTGCGATACAACGATCGAAATCGATCGCGCCGCCCTGGACCTTTTCAACGAGGTCTTCAGCGCCGACAACGTCAGCGCCTGCAGCCTTGGCTTCTTCAGCCTTGGCGCCACGCGCGAACACGCCGACGCGCAAGGTGCGGCCGGTGCCGTTCGGCAACGTGACAACGCCACGGACCATCTGGTCGGCGTGACGCGGATCGACGCCGAGGTTGATCGCGATCTCGATGGTTTCGTCGAACTTCGCGCTGACGCGGTCCTTCACCATCTTGACGGCTTCGTTGAGCGGATAGAGGTGCTCGCGGTCGATACCCTCGCGGGCTTTGACCAGTTTCTTTCCTGCTGCCATGATCGTTACCCCGCCACCTGCAGACCCATCGAACGGGCAGAGCCCTCAACCATCTTCATGGCTGCTTCGACGGTATCGCAATTGAGATCCTTCATCTTCTTCTCGGCGATCTCGCGCACCTGCGCCGAGGTCACCTTGCCAGCGGAGTCGCGGCCCGGAAGCTTGGAGCCGGACTGGATCTTCGCCGCCTGCTTCAAGAAGTAGGACATCGGCGGGGTCTTCATTTCAAACGTGAACGACCGATCCGCATAGATGGTGATGACCACCGGGATCGGGGTGTTCTTTTCTTCCTTCTGCGTCTGCGCGTTGAACGCTTTGCAGAATTCCATGATGTTGAGGCCGCGCTGACCAAGCGCGGGACCGATCGGTGGCGATGGATTCGCCGCACCGGCCGGCACCTGAAGCTTCAGGTATCCGGTCACTTTCTTAGCCATACTTCACTCCTTCAAACGATCCGGACCATTCCGGATCTTCTTAAGGACCGTGGTGCGGTTCAACAGGCGGCTGGCGACCGGCTGTCTCCTCCCACGGCATTCTCACCGCCGTCACAGCGTGACGGCGAAAGCGATCAGACCTTCTCGACCTGACCGAATTCCAGTTCGACCGGCGTCGCACGTCCGAAGATCGACACCGCGACCTTCACGCGCGAACGCGCCTCGTCGATTTCCTCGACCACACCGGAGAACGATGCGAACGGGCCATCGGCCACGCGCACGTTTTCGCCGATCTCGAACGACACCGACGCCTTCGGCCGCTCCACGCCTTCCTGCACCTGATGCAGGATGCGCATGGCCTCCGCTTCCGAAATCGGCATCGGCTTGTTTTCCGCGCCGAGGAAGCC
>CALRLJ020000373.1:0-3883 GCA_943368635.1 Sediminibacterium ginsengisoli
ACCGAAGACGGCAAGATCTATCAGCGCCCGTTCGGCGGCATGACCATGGATTACGGCAAGGGTCAGGCCCAGCGCACCTGCGCTGCATCCGACCGCACCGGCCACGCCATGCTGCACACCATGTACGGCCAGGCGCTGCGCCATCAGGCCGAGTTCTTCATCGAATACTTCGCCATCGACCTCATCATGGACGATCAGGGCGTCTGCCGTGGCGTCATCGCCCTGAAGATGGACGACGGCACGCTGCATCGTTTTCGGGGCCAGACAACTATTCTGGCCACCGGCGGCTACGGCCGCGCTTATCTCTCCTGCACCTCGGCGCATACCTGCACCGGCGACGGCGGCGCGATGGCGCTGCGCGCAGGCTTGCCGTTGCAGGACATGGAGTTCGTGCAATTCCACCCGACCGGCATTTTCCCGGCGGGCTGCCTGATCACCGAAGGCGCGCGCGGCGAAGGCGGCTATCTGTCGAATTCCGAAGGCGAGCGCTTCATGGAGCGTTACGCGCCGTCAGCCAAGGATCTCGCCTCGCGCGACGTGGTCTCGCGCGCGATGACCATTGAAATCCGCGAAGGCCGTGGCGTCGGCAAGGGCAAGGATCATCTGTTCCTGCATCTCGATCATCTCGATCCGGCGGTGCTGCACGAACGGCTGCCGGGCATCTCGGAATCCGCGAAGATTTTCGCCGGCGTCGATGTCACCCGCGAGCCGATCCCGGTGCTGCCGACGGTCCACTACAACATGGGCGGCATTCCCACCAACTTCCACGCCGAAGTCGTCACCAAAAAAGACGGCGACGACAACGCGGTGGTGCCCGGCCTGATGGCTGTGGGCGAAGCCGCCTGCGTGTCGGTGCATGGCGCCAACCGTCTCGGCTCGAACTCGCTGATCGATCTTGTGGTGTTCGGCCGCGCCGCAGCCTTGCGCTGCGCCGAAAAGCTGACGCCGGGCGCGCGCCAGCCTGAACTGCCGGCCAACTCGTCCGAGATGGCGCTCGGCCGTCTCGACCATTTCCGCCATGCGTCGGGCGGCACGCCCACCGCGAAGCTGCGCGACAGCATGCAGCGCGTGATGCAGAACAACTGCGCGGTGTTCCGCACCGGCGACGTGCTGCACGAAGGCCAGGATCTGATTCACAAGGTGCACGGCGGCATCGGCGACGTGGCGGTGACCGACCGCTCGCTGGTGTGGAATTCCGATCTGATCGAGACGCTGGAATTCGACAACCTGATCGTTCAGGCCGTGGTGACGATGGACTCTGCCGCCAACCGCACCGAAAGCCGCGGCGCGCATGCCCGCGAGGATTTCGCGGACCGCGACGACAAGAACTGGATGAAGCACACGCTGTCGTGGATCGACGACAAGGGCAATTCCAAGATCGATTACCGCCCGGTGCACGATTACACGATGACCAACGACGTTCAGTACATTCCGCCGAAAGCGCGCGTTTACTGATCGCCGCAGAGAGTTAAGCGAACAAGCGAAGGTTCGAGACCATGGTTCAATTCACACTGCCGAAGAATTCCACCATCAGCGGCGGCAAGGAATGGCCGAAGCCGGCCGGTGCGACGCAGACCCGCGAATACAAGGTCTACCGCTGGAATCCGGACGACGGCAAGAACCCGAGCATCGACACCTATCACGTCGACACCGCCGACTGCGGTCCGATGGTTCTCGACGGCCTGATCTGGATCAAGAACAACATCGATCCGACGCTGACCTTCCGCCGCTCCTGCCGCGAAGGCGTTTGCGGCTCATGCGCCATGAACATCGACGGCCAGAACACACTGGCCTGCACCAAGGACATGCACGACGTCGATGCAGGTGCCGTCAACATCAAGCCGTTGCCGCATCAGCCGGTGGTGAAGGATCTGGTGCCGGATCTCACCAACTTCTATGCGCAGTACGCCTCCATCGAGCCGTGGCTGCACACCACTACCGCGACGCCGCAGAAGGAATGGAAGCAATCGCCGGAAGACCGCGCCAAGCTTGACGGTCTTTACGAGTGCATCCTCTGCGCCTGCTGCTCCACCTCGTGCCCGAGCTACTGGTGGAATTCCGATCGCTTCCTCGGCCCTGCGGCGCTTCTCGCAGCCGATCGCTGGGTGAAGGATTCCCGCGACGAGGCCACCGGCGAGCGTCTCGACAATCTGGAAGATCCGTTCCGGCTGTATCGCTGCCACACCATCATGAATTGCGCGAAGGCCTGCCCGAAGGGTCTCAACCCGTCGGAAGCTATCGCCGATCTCAAGCTGAAGATGGTCGAACGGCAGGTTTGATCCGCCGCACTCCATCGCGCCCAATAAAATGGCCTGCCGCGATGATCGCGGCAGGCCATTTTGTTTTCGTGTATCCCGCCAATCAGAACCCGTCGACGTCGATCACTGCCTGCGCGAACGCCTGCGGCACTTCCTGCGGCGGGTTATGCCCGACGCCGCCGGTCAGCAGTCGGTGCTGGTACTTGCCGGTGAACTTCTTCGCGTATGACTCCGGCTGCGGATGCGGCGCGCCGTTGGCATCGCCCTCGATGGTGATGGTCGGCACGGTAATCGCCGGTCCCAGCGCCAGCCGCTTTTCCATATCGTCGTACTTCGCCTCGCCTTCGGCCAGACCCAGCCTCCAGCGATAGTTGTGAATCGAAATGGCGACATGGTCCGGATTGTCGAGCGACTTGGCGCTGCGCGCAAAGGTCTCGTCGCTGAAATTCCACTTCGGTGAGGCGAGCTGCCAGATCAGCTTGGCGAACTCGTGGGTGTTCTGCTGATAACCGAGACGGCCGCGCTCCGTGGTGAAGTAAAACTGATACCACCACAACAGTTCGGCCTTCGGCGGCAGCGGCTTCTTGTTCGCTTCTTGAGAGCCGATCAGATAACCGCTGACGGAGACCAGCGCCTTGACGCGCTCGGGCCAAAGGGCCGCGACAATGTCGGCGGTGCGCGCGCCCCAATCGTAACCGGCAATGAGGGCCTTCTGGATCTTGAGCGCGTCCATCAATTCAATGATGTCCACGGCAAGCACGGCCTGCTGGCCGTTGCGGGGCGTATCGCTGGAGAGAAAGCGCGTGGTGCCATAACCGCGTAAGTGCGGGACGATGACGCGATAGCCCTTCGCTGCGAGCAGCGGTGCGACGTCCGCGAAAGAGTGAATGTCGTAGGGCCAGCCGTGCAGCAAAATCACCGGGCGTCCATCGGCGGGACCGGTTTCATAGTAGCCCACATTCAGCGTGCCGGCATCGATCTGCCTGATCGGTCCGAGCGGAGCGAGCGGAGCGAGCGCGCCCGGCTTGATTGCGAGCACGCTTCCATTATCCGACTGCGCGCTCACTGACTCCAATGTGACAAAGGGTGCGGCGGCAATGGCCACTGCGGCGGCGCCGAAAAAGCGGCGGCGATGTTGATCGATCTGTTCGGACATCTGTTCTCTCCAATTTCGGACCAGCCCGCCCGGGTATTACGGGCAGGCATGGTTCCGGACTCCATTCAAACCAGATTCAGTTCGACATTGATGTTTCCGCGCGTGAGCTTGGAATACGGACAAATCTGATGGGCGCGATCGACGACGGCACGCGCGGTGTCGCGGTCCAGGCCCGGCAGGCTGACGTTGAGACGCGCCTGCAAGAAGAATTCGTCACCGGCCGTTCCGAGATCCACCTCGGCATCGACGGCCACATCGGCGGGGAGCTTGATCTTGCGCTCGCCGGCGGCGCGGCCCATCGCGCCGATGAAACAGGCCGACCAGCCGGCCGCGAACAATTGCTCCGGATTGGTGCCGGGACGATTTGAGCCGGGAGGCGACAGCTTGAGGTCGAGCTGACTGTCGGACGAGCGGGCCGCGCCGTCGCGGCCGCCGGTGGTGTGGGTTTTGCCGGTGTAGAGCACCTTGT
>CALRLJ020000374.1:0-3863 GCA_943368635.1 Sediminibacterium ginsengisoli
TGGTACTTCATCAGGCGGTAGATATCGACGCCCGACTTGGTCGGATCGAGATCTTCCGTCGCGCGGATAACAATACGGGTCGCATCGATCTGGTCGATCACGCCGGTGCGGCGGGCCGCAATCGCAGCGCCCGAATCGCGCGCCACGACGCCTTCCATGCCGGTGCCGACGAACGGCGCTTCGGCACGCACCAGAGGCACGGCCTGACGCTGCATGTTCGAACCCATCAGCGCGCGGTTGGCGTCGTCGTTCTCGAGGAACGGGATCAGCGCCGCAGCAACCGAAACGAGCTGCTTCGGCGACACGTCCATGTAGTCGACCTTGTCCGGCGTGATCTGCAGAACTTCGCCGGCATGGCGGCAGATCACCAGATCGTCGGTGAAGCGGCCCTTGTTATCGAGCGGCACGTTCGCCTGAGCGACGCGGTAGCGGCCCTCTTCCATCGCGGAGAGATAGACCACATCGTCGGTCACGCGGCCGTCCTTGACCTTGCGGTAAGGCGTTTCCACGAAGCCGTACTTGTTCACGCGCGCGAAGGTCGCGAGCGAGTTGATCAGACCGATGTTCGGGCCTTCCGGCGTCTCAATCGGGCAGATGCGGCCGTAATGCGTCGGATGCACGTCGCGGACTTCGAAGCCCGCGCGTTCGCGCGTCAGACCGCCCGGTCCAAGCGCCGAGAGACGGCGCTTGTGGGTGATTTCCGACAGCGGGTTGGTCTGGTCCATGAACTGCGAGAGCTGCGACGAGCCGAAGAACTCGCGCACGGCGGCCGCAGCAGGCTTCGCGTTGATCAAATCCTGCGGCATGACGGTGTCGATATCGACCGACGACATGCGCTCCTTGATCGCGCGCTCCATGCGCAGCAAACCGATGCGGTACTGGTTCTCCATCAACTCGCCGACCGAACGCACCCGGCGGTTGCCGAGGTGATCGATGTCGTCGATTTCGCCCTTGCCGTCGCGCAGGTCGACCAGCGTCTTGATGACGGCCAGGATGTCTTCCTTGCGCAGCGTGCGCATGGTGTCCGGCGCGTCGAGTTCGAGGCGCATGTTCATCTTCACGCGGCCGACGGCCGACAGGTCATAGCGCTCCGAGTCGAAGAACAGCGACTGGAACATGGCCTGAGCGGAGTCGACGGTCGGCGGCTCACCCGGACGCATCACGCGATAGATGTCGAACAGCGCGTCTTCACGCGTCATGTTCTTGTCGGCGTTCAGCGTGTTGCGGATGTAGGGGCCGATATTGACGTGGTCGATGTCGAGCAGCGGCAATTCCTTGTAGCCCTGCTCGTTCAGCGCCTTCAGACCCTTCTCGGTGATTTCCTCGCCGGCCTCGGCGTGGATTTCGCCGGTCTTCGGATTGACGAGATCTTCCGCGAGATAGTTGCCGACGAGTTCCTCGTCGGTGAGGCGCAGCGCCTTGAGGCCCTTTTCCTGAAGCTGGCGCGCGGTACGCACGGTCAGCTTCTTGCCGGCTTCGAGCACAACCTTGCCCGAGTCGGCATCGATCAGGTCGTTGATCGTCGAATAGCCACGGAAACGCGTGGCGTCGAACGGCACGCGCCAGCCGTCCTTGGTGCGCTTGTACTGAATCTTCTTGTAGAAGGTCGACAGGATCTCTTCGCCGTCGAGACCGAGGGCGAACATCAGCGACGTCACCGGAATCTTGCGGCGGCGGTCGATACGCGCAAACACGATGTCCTTGGCGTCGAACTCGATGTCGAGCCACGAACCGCGGTACGGAATCACGCGCGCGGCAAACAGCAGCTTGCCCGACGAATGGGTCTTGCCCTTGTCGTGATCGAAGAACACGCCCGGCGAACGATGCATCTGCGAGACGATCACGCGCTCGGTGCCGTTGACCACGAAGGTGCCGTTCATCGTCATGAGCGGAATGTCGCCCATGTAGACGTCCTGCTCCTTGATGTCCTTGACGGACTTGGCGCCGGTTTCTTCGTCGATATCGAACACGATGAGGCGCAGCGTCACCTTCAGCGGCGCCGCGAACGTCATGCCGCGCTGGCGGCACTCGTCGACGTCGTACTTCGGCTGTTCGAATTCATAGCGGACGAATTCAAGCTGCGAGGTGCCCGAGAAATCGTTGATCGGGAACACCGAGCGGAACACCGCCTGCAAGCCTTCGTCCAGCCGCCCGCCGGTGGGTTCATCGACCATCAGGAACTGGTCGTACGATGCCTTCTGAACCTCGATGAGGTTCGGCATCTCGGCGACTTCCTTGATGTGTCCGAAGAACTTACGAACGCGTTTGCGACCGGTAAAAGTTTGCTGCGACTGCGCCATCGTGGCCTCTCATTTCGCCGCCCAAACATTCCCAACATGGGTCAGCTGGCGGCATCTTCCGGAGTGCGATGGGCACCGCATCCGGGTTGAATTTCAAATTGCCCAAGCAACTACCCGGGCATCGCGGCATCCGAGCTTCAGGCGGCGGACTTTTCCGATCCGAATCTCAAGACGCAAAATGACGCGCGGGGCGCTGGTGGCGCCCTGCCCGTCAAAACAAATTCTACGGACTGCAAAAGCCCGAAATAGCCAGTCTCCCGACGCCCCGCCTTGAAATCGATCCGGGTTTCAAAGGGCGATGCATCCTTTCGTGCCTCCGCCTATCTAGGCGGCAATCGCGGCGATTCGAGGGGGTCAATCATCGAACCGTCACACTTTAATGTGTCCGGCCGGTCCCTAAGGACCGGCCGGCAAACGTATCGACTTACTTGAGTTCGACCTTGGCGCCAGCCTTCTCGAGCTGGGCCTTGATCTTTTCGGCTTCGTCCTTGGCAACGCCGTCCTTGACGGGCTTCGGTGCGCCTTCGACGAGATCCTTGGCTTCCTTGAGGCCCAGGCCGGTGATGGCGCGGACTTCCTTGATGACTTCGATCTTCTTGTCGCCTGCCGAAGCGAGAACAACCGAGAACTCGGTCTTCTCTTCAGCGGCAGCAGCGCCGCCGCCGCCAGCAGCAGGACCGGCAACCGCAACAGCGGCAGCAGCCGAAACGCCCCACTTTTCTTCAAGCATCTTGGCGAGGTCAGCAGCCTCGAGAACCGTGAGGCTCGAGAGGTCGTCTACGATCTTCTGTAAATCAGCCATTGTATCTTTCCTTCAGCGTATCAGTTCGAACCAGTTGAGATGGAGAATGGCATCACGCCGCTTCACTCTTGGAGGCATACGCCTGAACCACGCGGGCCAGCTTCGCAGCAGGCGCGGTGGAGAGCTGAGCGATCTTGGTCGCCGGCGCCACAAGGAGGCCGATGATCTTCGCGCGCAGTTCATCAAGCGACGGCAGCGAGGCAAGAGCCTTCACAGCGTCGGGATTCAGGACAGTCGTTCCCATCGCGCCGCCAAGGATGACGAACTTTTCGTTCGCCTTGGCGAATTCGATGGCAACTTTCGGTGCTGCAACCGGATCGTTTGAAGTCGCGATCACGGTCGGCCCCTTCAACAGGGAGCCGATGGAAACAACATCCGTGCCTTCCAGAGCAATTTTGGCGAGACGGTTCTTCGAGACCTTTACCGAGGCGCCAGCGGCCTTCATCTGCGTACGCAGAGTCGACATCTGGGCAACGGTCAGGCCGGAATAATGAGCAACGACCGCAACGCCCGTGGTCTTGAAGACCCCGTTCAGCGTTTCGACCGCCTCTTTTTTTGCCGCTCGTTCCACAGCAAGCTCTTTCCGGTTGGCGGTCCGCTTGAGACAGAACCGCCGGGTTGCACCGATCGTCCTGCCCGCTAGCCTCGAGACATTCATCTCTCAACACGTCGGGCACGACGACATTTCGGAAGCCTGCCCTCTCGTCGTTGCCAGCCTTGCGGCCCGCGCGAACGAGGTGTCGAGGTTCGAACCAAATCCG
>CALRLJ020000375.1:0-3857 GCA_943368635.1 Sediminibacterium ginsengisoli
CGGATTCCGAAATCCTGATGAGTTCATCGGCGCCAAAGGTGCCTTACATCATCAAGAAGCAGGTGCTTGTCTCCGGCGGCGATCTCACCGACGCGCAGCCGGGCTTCGACCAGCGCTCGGGCGAGCCGATCGTCAGCTTCCGCTTCAACACCTCCGGCGCGCGCAAATTCGCAACCGCCACCCTCGACAATGTCGGACAGCCGTTCGCCATCGTGCTCGACAACGAAGTGATTTCCGCGCCGGTCATTCGCGAACCGATCACCGGCGGCTCCGGCCAGATATCCGGCAACTTCACCGTGCAGGGCGCGAACGACCTCGCCATCCTGCTGCGGGCAGGCGCGCTTCCGGCACCATTGACCATCATCGAAGAGCGCACTGTCGGACCGGGCCTCGGTCAGGACTCCATCGCCGCAGGTGAACTGGCGTCCTATGTCGGCTCGGTGCTGGTCATCGTGTTCATGCTGCTGACCTACCGGCTGTTCGGATTCTTCGCCAACGTGGCGGTCGCAATCAATGTCGCGATGATCTTCGGCGTGCTGTCGCTGCTGAACGCGACGCTGACGCTGCCGGGCATCGCGGGCATCGTTCTGACGGTCGGCATCGCGGTCGATTCCAACGTGCTGATCTACGAACGTATCCGCGAGGAGCTGCGCGCTGGCCGAACCGCGATTTCGGCCATCGACGCCGGATTCACGCGTGCGCTTGCGACCATTCTGGACTCCAACATCACCACATTCATCGCGGCGGCTGTGCTGTTCTATATCGGCACCGGACCGGTGCGCGGCTTCGCCGTGACGCTCGGCATCGGCATTATCACCACGGTTTTCACGGCGTTCACCGTCACCCGGTTGATCGTCGCGACGTGGGTGAGCTGGAAGCGGCCCAAGACCGTGCCGATCTGAAGATAGCGAGTAAACCTTGACTCATACCATCATCATCGCACTCGCCATTTTCATCGTCGTTCTGACGGTGCTCAGCATCTATGGCGTGATCCCCGCGCTTCGTATCGTTCCCGACGATACCAAATTCGACTTTCAGCGTTTTCGGCGGATCAGCTTTCCTGCATCGGCGCTGCTGTCGATCGTGGCGATTGTGCTGTTTTTCACCCACGGGTTGAATTTTGGCATCGACTTTAAGGGCGGCACGCTGCTCGAAATCCAGACCAAGTCCGGCCCAGCCGACATTGCCGCATTGCGCGCCCAGCTCACGACGCTGAATTTCGGCGACGTGCAGCTTCAGCAGTTCGGCGGCCCCACGGAAGTGCTGATCCGCATTGCCGAACAGCCGGGAGGCGATGCCGCGCAGCAGGTTGCGGTTCAGAAGGTTCGGCAGTTGCTGGGCGACAGCGTCGAATATCGCCGCGTTGAAGTGGTCGGCCCGCGCGTGTCGAGCGAATTGCTGGCTTACGGCACCCTCGGCCTGATGCTCGCGATCGCAGGCATCTTCATCTATCTTTGGTTCCGGTTCGAATGGCAGTTCTCGCTCGGCGCGATGATCGCGAACCTGCACGACATCGTGCTCACCATCGGCTTCATGTCGATCACCCAGATCGAATTCGATCTGACCAGTATTGCGGCGCTGCTGACGATTCTGGGCTATTCGCTGAACGATACCGTCGTCATCTATGACCGTATTCGCGAAATGCTGCGGCGTTACAAGAAAATGCCGATGCCGGACCTGCTGAACACCTCGATCAACTCGACGCTGTCCCGCTCGATCATTACCCACGTCACGGTGACGCTGGCGTTGCTGGCGCTGCTGCTGTTCGGCGGCAAGGCGATCCACTCGTTCGCGGCGACGATGACCTTCGGCGTGGTGCTGGTCGGCACCTATACATCGATCTTCATTGCCGCGCCGATCCTGATCTATCTGGGTGTCGGCGAAAAGCGGGGCGGTGAGGACCAGCCGCCGAAGCCCTGATGGCCGATCACGCGCCGGATGCGTTGCATCTTCCGCGGTCGGCGCCGATCGAGGCTTACGGCAACGGCGGATTCCGCTTCGCCGAGATGTCGCATCGCGGCTCGCTGTTGTGCCTGCCGGATGCGATCTGGGCCTGGCCGGTCAACGATCCCAAGGACATCGACCGGTATTCGCTGTCGCGCATTTTTGAAAACGCCAATGCCATTGACACCTTGCTGATCGGTACCGGCAGCGATGTCTGGATCGCGCCTGCACCGCTGCGTAATGCGTTGCGCGCGGTTCACATTGTGCTCGACACCATGCAGACCGGCCCCGCGATCCGCACCTATAACGTGATGATGGGTGAGCGCCGACGCGTGGCGGCAGCATTGATCGCCGTGCCATGAGTGTCACAGCGAAACCCGCTGCTGAATCGTTCTGCACGGATCTGGTGCGTACGCAGGATTTCAGAACCTATGCCGCGAGCCTGTTCGTAGCCCCCGACGCGCGACGCGCATGGATTGCGCTAGCAGCGTTCAATGCTGAAGTCTCGCATGTTCGCGATCACATCAGGCAGCCTTTGCCGGGTGAAATTCGCCTGCAATGGTGGCGCGATGCCTTGACCGGGAGCGGGCAGGGAGCAGGTCAAGGCGCAAACCAAGGCGAAGTTGAAGGCAATCCGGTTGCGGCCGAATTGCTGCACGCCATTAAGCTTTACGATCTTCCGGTTGAATTGCTGGTTCGCCTGATCGATGCCCATGTGTTCGATGTCTACGACGATCCGATGCCGGACATGGCAGCGCTTGAAGCGCATTGCCGCGATACGGCTACAGCGTTGTACGCCCTGCGTGCAAAGGTGCTCGGCGTGAATGCGCCGGAGATTGCGCGCCTCGCCGAACATGCCGGCATCGCGGAAGGGCTTGTGGATGTGATGCTCGCGCTGCCGCGACATGCGGCACGGCGGCAGCTCTATCTGCCGGGCGATCTGATGTCGGTGAAGGGCGTGGTCGCCGAGGAAGTTTTTCTCCAGCAAATGAGTCCGCCGCTCAAGGATGCTTTGGCACATCTCCGCGATGAAGCGCGGAATCAACTGGATCAGGCGCTGGCGATGCTAGCCGATGCACCCGCCGCGGCGCGTCCGGCTTTCCTGCCGCTCGCGGTGATTGGAAAAACTTTGGCGCGGCTCGAAGTCTCCGATCCGTTCGCGCCGCCGTCGTCATCGCGGCTCGGTGTGCTGTGGACGACATGGCGGGCGGCGAGCGGGAAGCCGTTCAAAACATAAATACGCGCGTCGAACGGGTTATGCGTATGCCACCCAGCCTCTCAAACTCAGACCGGCATAGAACAGGCTGACGTTCGAAAATCCGGCCTCATGCAACAACGCTTCATCTTCTTCGGGCGAGAGGATGGACAGTCTGGTCGCGATAGCCTGCCGGGCAGCCTCCGCTTTCGCGGGATCGGTGCCGCTGAATGCGACATGACGGGCAATCCACATCGACCGCTCAGGCTCTGTTTGCGGAAAACTGATGTGGGCGACCACGAACGGCGCACCCGGCACAAGCCGGCGATGGATCTGGCGCAGGGTTTCGACGCGTTGATCGCGGGGCACGAAATGCAGCGTCAGCAGGCAGGTGGCGCCATCGAATGGGCCAGTCGGCGCGGTGTCGATATAGCCTTCATGAAGGCTGATGCGCGCAGCGTGCGATCCCACGATCTGTTCCGCCACCCGCAGCATGTCGGCTGACGGATCGACGCCGGCAAACGTCCAGCCGGAATGATCGTCGGCGAGCGCTTTCAGCTCCAGACCTCCGCCCGCCCCGAGGACCAGAACCCGCCCGTGTGAGGGGATACGCTCCGCAAGGAGCATCGAGGTCATCCGCAGAAGGCCCACAAAGCCGGGGACTTGCCGGGGTGGCCCTTCGGCGTAAGAATTCGCATGGGCCGCGCCGAAGGCTGTC
>CALRLJ020000376.1:0-3839 GCA_943368635.1 Sediminibacterium ginsengisoli
AAGCAATCTATAACCCGCAACCGAAAAGCGGGACGGGAGAAAACATGCCGAAGATCGATACTGCGCCTGGTCATGTCGGCCCCTTCGCCGGACTGGACGTGCCATGGCTGTTGCGGCTGCGGGCCGAAACGCGGCGGGACCATCCCTTCCTGATCTGGGCACCGTTCGACGCGCCATCGCGGCCCTGGACCTATGGCGAATTCCATGAGCGCGTCGGCGCACTCGCCGCAGGCCTCACCAAGCGCGGGATCAAGCCCGGCGAATGCGTGCTGATCCATCTCGACAACTGCATCGAGATGCTGCTGACGTGGTTCGCCTGCGTCGAACTCGGCGCCATCGCCGTCACCACCAACACCCGCTCGGCGCCGAGCGAGATGGAGTATTTCGCCGATCATTGCGGCGCGGTCGCCGCGATCACGCAGCCGGCTTATGCGGAGTTGATCTCGGCCAACTGCAAAAGCCTGCGCTGGCTTGCGGTGATTGCGCACGATGCGGGCGCGGCACCGGCACAAAGCTACAAGCCGCCGAAGAGCGAGAGCTTTGAATCGCTGTTTGCCGACAGCGCCGACCGGCCTCGCCGCCCCGCCGATCCTTATGCGTCATGCAGCGTGCAATACACATCCGGCACCACATCGCGGCCGAAGGCCGTGCTATGGACCCACGCCAATGCACTGTGGGGCGCGAAGATCAATGCCGTGCATCAGGAATTGCAGCCCGAGGATATTCATCAGATCTATCTGCCGCTGTTTCACACCAATGCGCTGGCCTACTCCATGCTTTCGACATTGTGGGTCGGCGGCACGGCGGTGATCCAGCCGCGTTTCTCGGCGAGCCGGTTCTGGAGCACTGCGCTGGAGCACCGCTGCACATGGACATCGCTGGTGCCGTTCTGCGTCAAGGCGCTTATGGAGCGCGAGGTGCCGAAGACCCATCACTTCCGGTTGTGGGGCAGCGCGATCTGCGAACCACCCACCGACGCGATCTTTGGCGTGAAGACCATCGGCTGGTGGGGCATGACCGAGACCATCACCCACGGCATTATCGGCGAAGTTAATCAGCCGAACATTCCGCTGGCGATCGGCCGCGCCGCGCCGGAATACGAGATCCGCGTTGTCGATGAGAACGGCAGGCCGACGGACGTGGGCGGCACCGGCGATCTTTTGATCCGCGGCATTCCGGGCCTGTCGCTGTTCAAGGAATACCTGCACAACGAAACGGCCACGCGTGAAAGCTTCGACGACCACGGCTACTTCATCACCGGCGACCGCGTGCGGCTTCTCGAGAACGGCTTTATCCGATTTGGTGACCGCGCCAAGGACATGCTGAAAGTCGGTGGCGAGAATGTCGCTGCTTCCGAGATCGAGCAGGTCGTTATCACCGTGGCGGGCGTGCGCGAGGCGGCGGTGGTTGCCAAGAAACATCCGATGCTGGACGAAGTGCCGGTGGTGTTTGTGATTCCGCAAAGCGGCCTTGATGGCGCCCCGCCCACGCTCCATGACGATATTATGAGTGCATGCAAAAAAGCGCTGGCCGACTTCAAGGTGCCGCGCGAAGTGCATCTGGTTGAGGACATGCCGCGCTCGACCCTTGAAAAAGTGGCGAAAGCGGAATTGAGGAAATTGCTGGCGTAAGCGATCTGCGCAAGCCACCGGCGATAAAAGGAAGCAGCGATGACCCAATCGAAATTCGATATTGTTGTTTATGGCGCAAGCGGCTTCACCGGCCGGCTGGTCGCGGAATATCTCGCTGCGAATTATGGCCCCGGCAGCGGGCTGACATGGGCGATGGCGGGCCGCAGCCGCGACAAGCTCGCTGCCGTCCGCGACGAAATCGGCGCATCGAAGGACACGCCGCTGATCGAAGCCGACGCAAGCGATGCCGAATCACTCAAGGCGCTTGTGAGCCAGACCAAGGCCGTGCTGACCACCGTCGGCCCCTATCAGCTTTACGGTTCCGAGCTTGTGGCAGCCTGCGCCGCATCGGGTACGGATTATCTCGATCTGTGCGGCGAGCCGGCATGGATGCGCCAGATGATCGACGCCCATCACGCAACGGCGCAATCCACCGGAGCGCGTATTCTGTTTTCCTGCGGATTCGATTCGATCCCGTTCGAACTCGGAGTTTTCTTTCTGCAGAATACCGCGGAGAAACAATCCGGCGCGATGCTCGGCCGTGTCAAAGGCCGCGTCCGCAAGATGAAGGGCACATTCTCCGGCGGCACTGCGGCGAGCCTGAAGGCGACCTACGCCGCGGCTGCAAAGGATCTCAGCCTGGTGTCGCTGCTCAAGAATCCGTTTGCGCTGACGCCGGGTTTCGAAGGCCCGAAACAGCCGCCGGGCAACAAGCCGCTGCTCGATGACGATCTCGGCATGTGGGTCGCGCCGTTTGTAATGGCGACGATCAACACCCGCAACGTGCATCGCTCGAACCAGTTGATGGGATTCCCTTACGGGCAGGACTTCGTCTACGACGAGATGATGCTGGCCGGTCCCGGCGAGAACGGCGAAGCCATGGCCAAGGCCATTGTCGGCGCCAATGCCGCAATGGGTGGACCGGGCGGACCGAAACCGGGCGAAGGCCCCTCGAAGGAAGAACGCGAGACAGGCATGTACGACATCCTGTTTGTCGGCATATCGTCCGACGGCAAGCAGATTCGCGCCTCCGTGAAGGGCGACCGCGATCCTGGCTATGGATCGACGTCGAAAATGATCGCCGAATGCGCAGTGTGTCTGGTGCGCGAGGCATCAGGTGTGGCCGGCGGCATCTGGACTCCGGGCGCGGCGCTGGGCGACCGGCTGATCCAGCGGCTAATCGATCATGCCGGGTTGCAGTTTACGGTTGAGGCTGCCTGATATGAGCGCCATCGGCCCGCTCGGCCGCGATGTCCTGTCCGCAGGGATTCGCGCGCGTTTCGTTGAGAACATCAACGGGCTGACGATGCATGTGCTCGAGGCCGGATTCGAAACTTCGAACCGGCCCGCCATTTTGCTGCTGCATGGATTTCCGGAACTCGCTTACAGCTGGCGGAAAGTCATGCCTGCACTGGCGGAGGCAGGATTTCATGTGATCGCACCCGATCAGCGCGGCTACGGGCGGACCACCGGATGGGACGACCGCTACGACGCGGATTTGCGGCCGTTCCGGTTGCTGAATCTGGTACGCGATGCGCTCGGGTTGGTGGCCGCCTTCGGATACACGTCAGTCGCCGCTGTCGTCGGGCATGATTACGGCTCAAGTGTCGCTGCTTACTGCGCGTTGTTGCGCCCCGATGTGTTTCGCTCGGTGGTGCTGATGAGCGCGCCATTCGCAGGCCCGCCGCAGATTCCTTTCAACACGATTGCGCCGTCGGCATCCGCGACTCAAGCCGCACCCGACATCCATGCCGCGCTCGCCGCATTGATCCCGCCGCGGCGGCATTATCACGATTACTATTCCGGCCGCGATGCCAACGCCAATATGCAGCAGTGTCCGCAGGGCGTTCATGATTTCCTGCGCGCCTACTATCATCACAAGAGCGCTGACTGGCCGCACAACACACCGTTCAGGCTGGCATCGTGGACTGCCGGCGAACTGGCCAAGCTGCCGACTTATTATGTGATGCAAGCCGGCCAAGGCATGGCCGAAACCGTCGCCGCCGAAATGCCGTCGGCGGCTGCGATTGCATCCTGTGCGTGGTTGCCCGACGCGGAACTGCGCGTCTACAGCGCGGAATATCAACGCACCGGATTCCAGGGCGGGCTTGACTGGTATCGCTGCCGATCCGTGCCGGAATTCGTCACTGAGCTGGAGACCTATTCGGGACGGACCATCGACGTTCCGTCCTGCTTCATTTCGGGCCG
>CALRLJ020000377.1:0-3838 GCA_943368635.1 Sediminibacterium ginsengisoli
CAGGCCCCAGTAAATATCGACTTCGTCGCGCTGGGGCAGGGCGAGGCGCAGGGCCGTCGCGAACCGCTGCAAATGGCGGAATTCGCGATCCACGATCTTCTTGATCGGCGGGACGGTCTCGACCGAGGCGCGGGTCATGAAACGCGCGGCCGCGGAGCGTTGCAGATCGGGGCTGAGACACCAGCGCAGCGGCGGGGCGACCAGTGCGTAAAGGATCGCTTCGACGCTGGGGCGTCCGCCGCCCGCCAGCTCTGCTGCTTTCAGTTCGGCAAATCGTTCGCGGTTCAAAACGGTGGTGCGGCTGACGAACAGATCGGCCAGCAACTCGTCCTTTGAGCCGAAATGATAGTTCACCGCCGCAAGATTGACGCCGGCGGCGGCCACGATGTCGCGCATCGTGACTTCGCCGAAGCTGCGCTCTGCCCAGAGCATTTCAGCGGCGGTAAAAATGGCGGTTTTCGTCTGATCGCTCGACATCGAAGCCATGCAACGTAAGAGGAGTCATGCAGCGTAGAAGGAGTCATGGAACGTAAGACGTGCCATGCAAAAGCGGGAAGCTGTTCCGCGTGGCGGAACAAAATCATACATTTGTTTGATTGTCACTTGTCATTCAAACAAATGTATGAAAACAACCTAGCAGCAAGATTGCAGCGCGGCAAGCGTGGGACGCCAAAACAAGACAACGTCAATATTGTTGACGTTGATTGTCAGGTGGACAGCTGGTTGTGAGTGTTGCAAGAGAGCTTCCAACTAACAACAAGAGAGGACCGTCCGATGGATTTCAACATGTCTGCGCGCCAGACCGAATGGCGCAACCGCGTTATCGCGTTCATGGACAAGCACGTTCGCCCTGCCGCTCCGATCTATAAGGAGCAGGACGCCAAGGGCGATCGCTGGAAGGTGATCCCGGTTCTCGAAGATTTGAAAAAGAAGGCGAAGGCTGAAGGCCTCTGGAACATGTTCATGCCGCCGAACGAGCATGAAGACGATGAATTCCGTGGCGCCGGTCTGACCAACCTTGAATATGCGCCGCTCGCCGAGCAGATGGGCCACTTCTACTGGGCCTCCGAGGTGTTCAATTGCTCGGCTCCGGATACCGGCAACATGGAAGTGTTCATGCGCTACGGCTCCAAGGAGCACAAGCGCCAGTGGCTGAAGCCGCTGATGAACGGCGAAATCCGTTCGGCGTTTCTGATGACCGAGCCTGCCGTCGCTTCATCGGACGCGACCAACATCGAAACCAGCATCAAGCGCGATGGCGATCACTACGTCATCAACGGCCGCAAGTGGTGGTCGTCGGGCGCCGGCGATCCGCGCTGCAAGATCGCGATCCTGATGGGCAAGACCGATCCGAGCTTGGCGCGGCATCAGCAGCAGTCGCAGATTCTGGTTCCGCTCGACACCCCCGGCATCACCATCGAGAAGATGCTGCCGGTGTTCGGCTTCGATGACGCGCCGCACGGACATGCGCAGATCCTGCTCGAGAATGTTCGCGTGCCTGCCAGCAACATCCTGCTGGGCGAAGGCCGCGGCTTTGAGATCGCGCAGGGTCGTCTCGGTCCGGGCCGCATCCATCACTGCATGCGCACCATCGGTGTCGCCGAAGCCGCGCTCGAGAAAATGGTCAAGCGTCTGTCGTCGCGCACCGCGTTCGGCAAGAAGATCATCGAGCAGTCGGTATGGGAACAGCGCATCGGCGAAGCGCGCACCAATATCGACATGACCCGTCTGCTCTGCCTCAAGGCGGCGGACATGATGGACAAGGTCGGCAACAAGGCTGCGCAAACCGAAATCGCCATGATCAAGGTTGCGGCACCAAACATTGCGCTCAAGATCATCGACGATGCCATCCAGGCATTCGGTGCTGCTGGCGTGTCCGACGAAGCGGGTCTCGCCAAGGCCTATGCAGGCATCCGCACGCTGCGTCTGGCGGACGGTCCGGATGAAGTTCACAACCGGGCCATTGCGCGGCTTGAGCTTCGGAAGTATTCCAATCTCTAACTGAAATAAAAGATTGGGAGACACCATGGGTCTCGGTGTGAGGAACGACGCTGATTTCTCCGGCACGATGCCGGTGGAGGAGCGCCATCGGGTCGACGAAGCGAACCTTGCCAAGTGGATGGAAGCGCACGTCGAAGGTTATGCGGGACCGTTGAAGGTCTCGCAGTTCAAGGGCGGTCAGTCGAATCCGACATATCGCCTCGACACACCGAAGACCGCCTACGTGATGCGGCGTAAGCCGTTCGGCAAACTTTTGCCGTCGGCTCACGCCGTGGACCGTGAGTTCAAGGTGATCGCGGCTCTGCACGCGCAGGGCTTCCCCGTCGCGCGTGCCTATGCATTGTGCATGGACGACGCTGTGATCGGCGCAGCCTTCTACATCATGTCGATGGAAGAGGGGCGCGTGTTCTGGAATCCGACGCTGCCTGATCTCGGCGCGGACGAACGGCGCGCGGTTTTTACCTCGAAGATCGAAACGCTGGCTAATCTGCACAGCTACGACCCGCAAAAAATCGGTCTCGGCGATTTCGGCAAGCCCGGAAACTATTTCGTGCGTCAGGTCGATCGCTGGACCAAGCAGTATCGCGCATCGGAAATCGACGCGATCCCCGAAATGGACAAGCTGATCGACTGGCTGCCGAAAACCGTGCCGGAGCAGGCACGTGTGTCGGTGGTGCATGGCGACTATCGTCTCGACAACATGATCTTCCACGCCGACAAGCCGCAGGTGAAGGCAGTGCTGGATTGGGAATTATCCACGCTCGGCGATCCGATGGCTGATTTCGCCTATCTGCTGATGCAGTGGACCATGCCCGGATTGAGTGGCGCGGATTTCAAGGCGCTCAACATTCCGACGCAGGAAGAGGCCGAAGAGATTTACTGCAAGGCCGCGGGTGTGCCTCCGATTGCCAACCTCAACTGGTACTTCTCCTACAACCTGTTCCGGCTCGCAGGCATCACGCAGGGCATCGCCAAGCGCATCAAGGAAGGCACCGCCGCGAACGCCAAGGCTGCCGAGTCCGCTGCGCGCACCGTGCCGCTGGCGCAGGCTGCGTGGGGTTTCGCCCAGAAGGCCGGCGCGAGCTGACGCAAATACAATTCGGCGTGACGCGCGGCAGTGCGCGTCCGCTCAACTCAATCAAAAAATCTGGAGAACGTCATGGGTCGCCTCGAGGGCAAGTCCGTTATCATCACCGGCGCGGGCAGCGGCATCGGCCGCGCGGCATCGCTGATGTTCACGAAAGAAGGTGCGAAGCTGATCGCGGTCGACAAGACCGAGGGCGTCAAGGAAACCGTCGAGCAGGTGCGCAAGGCGGGCGGCACTGCGGAAGCGGTGATGGCGGATGCAGGCTCCGAAGCTGACGTGAAGGCGTATATCGCGAAAGCGATTTCCACTTACGGCAAGCTCGATGCGATCTGGGCCAATGCAGGCATCGGCGGCGGTCTGGTCCCCATCGCGGAGCAAACGCCGGAACATTGGCAGGAAGTTCTGCGCGTCAATCTGATCGGACCGTTCCTGGCGGTGAAGCATTCGATTCCGCACATGGTGAAGCAGGGCCATGGCGCCATCGTCTGCACCGCGTCGGTCGCGGGCCTCAAGGCCAACGCCAGCGGGCACCCTTATGCCGCGAGCAAGGCCGGTGTCATCAGCCTGGTGCAGACCACGGCGTATTCGCTTTCCGGCACCAATGTGCGCATCAATGCGGTGTGCCCCGGACTGATCGAGACCGGCATGACCAAGCCGATTTTCGACAACGCGAAAGAGCGCGGCACCGAGGGCAAGATCGGCCAACTCAATCCGCTCAAGCGTCCGGGCCAGCCGCACGAACTCGCGGCG
>CALRLJ020000378.1:0-3833 GCA_943368635.1 Sediminibacterium ginsengisoli
TCGAACGCATGTCCAACGATCCAGATGTGGCCTCACCCGATAAATGTTGGTAATTTTTGTTCCGGTTTCAATCGCAATTTGCCGTAAGCCGCCTCCATGTAAGGCTGATCTGCGTTTTTGTCAGGTGAGTCGAGTGCCGCGAGGCCGTAAGGGATGTCTCAGGTGGCTCATAAGCGGTTCACGCAGTTGCGAAATCTCGGTGCTTCCATTCGCGGCATAATCCGCTAAAGGTGGCCTTGAGGCTGAGGGCAGCGGGTGAACCGCCTTTGTCCTTGGCTGGCGATAGATCTGGAGACGTTGGATGTTGAGCCGAGCGCTCATTTTGGCGGCGGTGGCTTTTGCGTTGGGCTGTTTCGGGGCGATCCCGGCGGACGCGCAAAATCTCGAAGCCGGCAAGGCTCCGTCGCAGATTTTCTCCAGCACCTGCTCGCTGTGCCACAAAAGCTCGCGCGGACTGCTCAAGACCGTCGGCCCCGGATCGCTGCCGGGCTTTCTGCGCCAGCACTACACCACCAGCACCGACATGGCCGCGGCCATGAGCGCCTATGTTCTTTCCAACGGTGCAGCCAATGCGGCGCCCGGCGGGAATCTGACCAAACAAGGCCAAGAGGCGAAAAGCGGCAAGCCATCGCAGGAGCCCGGTCCCGAACAGGCTGCCAAGGGCCACAAACCGACGCGTGAAGCCTCCAAGCCGGATGCCGATGGATTGAACGGCTCGCCTGATTCCGCACAGACAGCCCGCCAGAAAGCCGCTGCCGAACGACGGGCAGAGCGGAAGGCTGCGCGCGAGGCAGCCAGAGCGGCGAAAAGTGGTGTCCCGCCGAAGATCGAAGCCCGACACGAAGCGCCGAAGGATGAGCCGGCGGCGGACGCCAAGCCGGACACGAGCAAGACCGAAACTGCCAAGGACTCGGCAAAGGACGCAGGCAAGAGCGAGTCCGCCAAGGTTGAGGGAACGCGCCCGGACCCGGTCCCGGCCGTGACGCCTGCGCCAACGGCGGCCGAAAAGCCGGCTGAGATTGCTGCGGCTCCGACCCCGGTGATCGACGACCCGAACAGGCCTCTGACCATCGACATGACTCCGGCCCCTAAGCCGCCGGCAGCCGTGGTTCCGGTCGGCCCAGCGCCGGTTCCTGCCGGCAATCCCGAACCGCCGATCTCCCGCTAAATCCGGCAATCTGGCCTGATCACGGGTTTGCCCGTGTGATCGCTGTCGTCTTGATTGGAGTGTTGCTCTAGAGTAATACTCCAATCAATCACGAGGGCGATGAGGATGGCCAGCGCACGCGACGATCTGCTGACGGCAGCTTTGGCGGTGTTCGATCAGGACGGTTTCGAGGGGGCGACGGTGGCGGCAATCCGCGAACGCGCCAACGCGTCCAACGGCAGCTTCTTCCACTTCTTCAACTCCAAGCGCGAACTGGCCGGCACGCTGTTTCTTGAGGTGCTGCGGCGCTACCACATCGCCATGCTCGATGCGATCGACCCGCCGCCGGGCGCAGAGGAAGGCATCGCGCGTCTGATCCGCACGCATCTGGCGTGGGTGGCCGACAATCGCAGCGAGGCCAACTTCCTGTTCGAAATCTCGCGCAGCGAATGGGCGAAGGATGTGCGCGACGCGCGCAGCGCACAGAACGCGACAGTGGCGGAAGGCGTCGAAGTGTGGCGCGCGCCGCTGGTAGCGAGCGGCGCGTTGCTTCCCATGAAGGCATCGCTGTTCTTCAGCCAGATTATCGGCCCCGCGCAATTCGTCTGCCGTGCATGGCTGTCGGGCCGCGATCCATCCGATCCGCGCGATCAGGCCGACGCGCTGATCGCGTGCGCGGTGCGGGCGTTGACGGCTAAGGGAGAGCGCTGATGTTACAGACCGATGCCGAGTTTGGGCCGATCGCGGCGCGCATCCGCACCAATGTCCTGCGTCAGGGATTCATGGTTCACGTCGGCGCCGAGATTTCGGATCTGAGTTGCGGCGGCTGCGAACTGTCAGTGGATCGCAGGCCGGAACTGTTGCAGCAGAACGGATTTTTCCACGGCGGCGTCACCGCGTTTCTGATCGACAACGCGACGACGATTGCCGCTGCGACCGTGAAGGGGCAGGCCGCCCTGACCGCCGAATACAAGCTAAACCTGCTTGCACCGGCGTCCGGGGAAAGATTGATCTGCCGCGCGCGCGTTGTGAAACCGGGGCGGCAGCTGTCGGTGGTTGCTGCCGATGTGTTCTGCGTCATCGATGGCGTGGAAAAACACACCGCGACTGCGCTGGCTTCGATTGCAATGATCGATCAGGCGCTCGCGCCGAAGGTAGTGAGCTAAACAAAACCCGACCTCGATATGAGGTCGGGCTTGTTTATGCGTGTCGTGTTCGGCTTGCGCCGAAATCTTACTTGTCTTCCGCAGGCGCTTCGGCTGGCTCGGCATCGCCGTGCTGCGCTTCCGGATCGAAGAACTCGCCGGCAGCGGCGATGGCTTCGGCGGCCGCATCGCGGTCTTCCTGACGGCTGTTGACGTCTTCGCCGCGATTGATGCGCTCGGCTTCCGCTTCGGATCGCGCAACGGTCGTCGACACGTGGACTTCGACTTCAGGATGCACCGCGATGGTGATCTTGTGCTGGCCGATGACCTTGATCGGCGCGTCGAGCAGCACCTGCTGGCGGTTGAGCGAAACGCCGTCGGCTTCGAGAGCCGCCATGATGTCGCGCACCGAAACCGAACCGTAGAGCTGGCCGGTTTCCGACGCCTGACGGATGATGACGACGTTGCGGCCGTCGATCTTCTCGGCGACCTTGGTGGCTTCACCCTTGGCCTGAATGTTCTTGGCTTCGAGGTCGGCCTTCATGCCGTCGTACTTCTCGCGGTTGTCCTTGGTCGCGCGCAGCGCCTTGTTGCGCTTGAGCAGGAAGTTACGGGCAAACCCGTCCTTCACTTTGACCACATCGCCCATCTGGCCGAGCTTGGCCACGCGTTCCAGCAGAATGACTTCCATTTGAGTTCTCCGTTTGATCGATAGGTTGAGTTGAGATTTCAGGATCGAGGTTGAAGGTCAGGTGGTCGGCAAGGGCGGTGGCCCGCGCCGATTCCAGTAGGCTTGTCGAATTCCAAGAACAGCGTCGGCAAGACCGAGGCCGATCATTCCAATCAGCGGCCAGCCGATGAACAGCGTGCCGGCATAGGCCGCGCTGAGTACGAATGCGCGGCCCGAGAACGCCTGTGTCACGGTATGCAGCACGGCGAATCCGGTGAGGGCGTATGTCATCAGCAGCGCGGCGGTTACGATCTGCGCCACCATCGCCACCAGTCCGCCGACAAAGCAAAGCACGGCTGCGACCAACACCGCGCCCAGCACCGTTCTCGGCAGCGTGGTGGTGCGCAGATCGGGCCACGGACGTTTCAGCCGTGCCGATGTCGTTGTGATTTTCGCGGCGAGCCACAGATTGAGCGTCAGCGTCATCATCGCGATAATCGTGGCCGCGCCCGGCGCGACCGCGACCAGCGCATCGGCCACGCGCTCGCTGTCGCCGGCAGGCGTGATCGCGCCACGGCCGCCCATGATGCGCAGCAGGCCGCGGCGCAAGGAAGCGTTGATGGTCTCGGCATCGGTGCCGAGCGTGAGCAGCGCGCTGACGGTGGTGATGACCGCGAACACTGCAATCCACACCAGAATGCGTCCGGTCGGATACCAGTCGAGCGCAGGCGAAAGATTTGCGAGTTGCGGATCGTTCGAGACCGGACGCGCCAGCAGCGCCAAATGTCCCAGCCACCAGGCCGGCAGCGCAATGGTCAGCGCGAACGCCGCCATATAACCAAAACCGAAAATGGCGCCGAGACCGAGTGCT